>CAACVI010000002.1 GCA_900659855.1 Candidatus Desulfarcum epimagneticum | reverse complement strand
TTTTGTCATATCCAACGCCATATATATGGAGGTCATCCCGAGAGAGCTGACCCTTATCACCCAGGAAAACATGGCGCCGCGTTTCGATCCGGCATGGTATGTCGCAAAAGACGGCGTCATTGACATGAAAAAACTGCTGGAAAAATTTCAACAATTTTTCAGGGAAAACTCGGAAGTATGGATTGAGCGCTTCGATTACAAGGAAGCCGGCCCCCAACTGCTGCTGCAGGCGTTTTTGCAGCGCATCGTAAACGGCGGGGGGTCCATTTACAGGGAATACGGCCTTGGCAGAAGGCGGACTGATCTTTTGCTCGTGTGGCCCCATGACAAAGGCGAGAAGCGGAGTGTGATCGAACTCAAAATACTTTACAAAAGTCTTGAAAAAACGATTGCCGAAGGCCTTGAGCAGACCTTCCAGTACATGGACCGGTGCGGCGCCGAGGCGGGCCATCTGGTGATCTTTGACCGGGATGAAAACAAATCCTGGGACGACAAGATATTTTACCGGGAAGAAACGTTTCAGGGTCAATCCATCGGAGTGTGGGGGATGTGAGGTTGAGTTTATAGAGTTTTTTGAGTTCGTTGAGTTCAGAGAGTTTATTGGGTTTTGAGTTTACAGATTAAAAAGGAAATCTAATCATGAAGCCGATCACACTGGCTGTTTCAGGCACATTCACCACCGAGCCCCTGGAGGGGCCGCTGGCCTTCTGGATGGAAGAGCTGGGCATTCCATGCCACATACATTTCACCCCTTACAACCAGGTTTTTCAGCAGCTGCTGGATCCCTCCGGGGCTTTTTTAAACAACCGGACCGGAATCAACATCGTCCTGATCCGCCTGGAGGACTGGCGACGGTCTGAAGGCGCGGCCGGCGGGAATTCGTCCCATTCCGAGTATGAAGACATGGAGCAAAAGGCCCGGGAGCTGGCGGCGGCCCTTGGGTCCGCCCGGGAAAAATCCGAGGCCCCGTTTTTTCTTTTCGTATGCCCCGCTTCCCCGGAAGTCACGGAAGACCCGGCCTTTCGCTCCATCTCCGGACGCGTCAAAGACCTTCTCGCCGCGGAGATTGGAGACATAAGCGGCGTTCATATCCTGGATTCGTCTGAATTGTTTGATCTTTATCCCGTTGAAAATTACCATGATCCCCATGGGGATGAAACAGGGCGCATCCCTTTCACTGAAACTTTTTTCACGGCCCTTGGAACGTTTATCACCCGAAAAGCGCGCGCGCTTTTAAGCAGGCCCTGTAAAGTGATCGCGCTGGACTGCGACCAGACCCTGTGGAAGGGAACGATTGGAGAAGACGGGGTCCGGGGCGTTTCACTGGACCCTCCCCGGACGGCGCTGCAAAATTTCATGGTCGCCCGGCATGATGAGGGAAAGCTGATATGCCTGTGCAGCAAAAACAATGAGGCGGATGTGGCCCGGGCGTTCCGGGAACGCCCGGACATGCCCCTGAAACGGGAGCATATCGTGTCGTGGCGCGTGAACTGGCGGCCCAAGTCTGAAAATATCCGCTCCCTGGCGAAAGAGCTGGATCTGGGGCTGGACAGTTTCATCTTCCTGGATGACAATCCCCTGGAATGCGCCGAAGTCCGGGCCCGCGTTCCGGAAGTTCTGACGCTTCAGCTTCCTGAAAACCCGGACCACATCGAGCGATTTTTAAAACACGTCTGGGCCTTTGACCAGACGCATGTCACCGACGAAGACCGGAAGAGAACCGCGCTGTACAAGACCGATACCCGGCGGAATCATTTCCGAAAGGAATCCCCGGCCCTGAAAGATTTCCTGGCGGGCCTTGAACTGGATGTAAAAATTGCGCCGCTTTCCCCGGACCGCCTGCCCAGGGTCGCCCAGCTGACCCTCAGAACCACCCAGTTCAACGCCGCGCCCCTCGGACGCTCGGAAAATGAGATTAAAGGCCTTTGTGAAAAAGACGGTTTCCAATGCCTGACCGTGGAAGCCGGCGACCGTTTCGGGGACTATGGGCTGGTGGGGGCCATGATATTTGACGCCCGGGCGGATTCTATGGATGTGGGCGCCTTTCTTTTAAGCTGCCGCGCCCTCGGAAGGGGAATCGAGCACAGGATGCTCGCGGCCCTGGGAGAGATCGCCCATCAAAACGGGCTCGGCCATGTGAGCATCACATACCGGGCCACGGAAAGAAACCGACCCGTCCTGGATTTCCTGGAAAGCGCGGGCGAAGCCTTCAAAACCCCGCTTGAAGACGGTTTTTTGTTCGCCTTTCCCGCTCAGTTCGCCCAAAGCCTGGTCTATGACCCGGACGCGGATGAACCGAACACGCGGGCGTCCGATAATCCATCCGAGCCTGTCCCGAAAAGCGACGGCGCCGCGGCCTCATGGAAAAACGAAACGCTCAATCGAATCGCTTCTGAGATGCATGACTCCGCAACCATACTTGAAAAAATTCGCGGAAAACGAAAACAATCCAAAACCAAAGAAATAAGGACTAAAATCGAAAAAGCGCTGGCCGCGCATCCCCACATCCGGGACGTCGCGGTCCGGGCCCGGGAGGATGTGACGGACCATGACCGTCTGATCGCCTATGTGGTCGCCGATCCGCAGCGCTCCCCGGCGATATCCGGGAAAAGGCGATACCTGCTGCCCAACGGCATGGCGATCGCGCATCAGAATCAGGTCGAGACCGATTTTATCTACAGAGAAGTATTTGAAAAAATGTTTTATTTAAAGCATGGAATCACGCTCAATGACGGCGATTCTGTTATCGACATCGGGGCGCACATCGGTCTGTTCAGCATTCTGGCTCAACAACTATTCAAAGACTTAAAAATCTATGCGTTTGAACCGGCGCCGCCCACGTTCGAACTTTTACGCATAAACGCAGGTTTATACGCCTCAAACGTAAAACTGTTCAATCATGGCGTGTCGGATCGGGGAAAAACAGCCAGCCTGAGATTTTACTCTGTTCTGCCCGAAAACAGCAGTTACTATCCCGTCACCGAATCCGGAAGGAAATACCATAAAATTTTTATTCGCAGGCAACTCCGGATCATGGGGGAAAAAGAAGTGTCAGGAAAAGAAATGGATAGACTGGTCGAACGCGCTTTCGAGTATGACACCTTTGAAACTCCTATGAGACCGCTTTCAGATATCCTGTTCGACAACAATATCCAACAGGTCGATTTGCTTAAAATCGACGCCGAAAAAAGCGAGTTGGATATTTTAAGAGGTATTAAAACAGATGATTGGAAAAAAATACATCAGATTGTGATGGAAATTCACAGTAAAAAGCTCTTAGATCAAATAATTGCCTTACTTAAAGCCAAGAATTATACACTGAATGCGATTCAGGACACTTTTGCAGAGAACTCCGAGCTTTTTATGCTCTATGCCTCACAAAATTTAAAAGATGAAGATATTGAAAACCATTCTATTCCTCTTTCAAACCCCGACCTTCTATCCGGAGATGAGTTGCGGGATTTTGTAAAGCGGCATGTCCCCAACTTTGTCGCCCCGCTCGATATCACATTCACGGATGCCCTGCCCGACGCAGTCGGCGGCGAGCCTGATATCCATATGTTTCCCGCTCCCGATGAGGAGAGCAGCGATTTTGATCGGGCTTTTGCGCCGCCCGCCACTTCTACAGAGAAGACTCTTGCGGAAATATGGGCGAATGTCCTTGAAGTGAAAGTCATAGGAGTCAACGACGACTTTTTCACATTGGGCGGGCACTCCATGCTGGGCGTTATGCTCGCCTCCCGGGTATTGGAAAGCTTTGGCGTCGAGCTTCCCCTGACTGCCGTCTTCGAATATCCAACAGTCGCAAAGATGGCGGATTTGATAGAAATCGAGCTTATATCCATGCTCGATCCCGAAGAGTTAAAAAATGCGATGGAAGAACTCGACGGCATGTCGGATGATGAAGTCAGAAAACTGCTGGAGAAAGAAGAAAAATAGCATGAGTTCAAAAACAATGGATTGTGTGATTGTCGGCTACAATGAACCGGATTTGCAGGATATAATAGCAAACTGGGAAAAAGCGAAACATGGATCGGGAACATTTTTCGACGCGATGGATGGCGTAATCAAGCTTCATAACAAATGGATAAGTTATGCGGATTTTCTGGATGCCGTCTTATACGCGGTTGATCGAAAAAAAAGGGATATTAATATAATGAGCCTGCCCAATCTTGGGCTGTGCTATCTGAAATCATTTTTGAATGAAAAAAAATTAAAAATTGAAATTATAAATTCTTACAATCAGGAGAAAAAAAATCTCGAGTCCATTCTTCAAACGGGATCGCGCGCGGTGGCGATCAGCTCTACTTTTTACTCAGAACCGGATCCGATTAAAGAAATTGTGAAATTTATCAGGCGGCTCGACAGTGAGACAAAAATTATTGTCGGAGGTCCGTATATTTTGAGAATTTGTAATGTAGAGGATATATTATATCAAAATTATATTTTAAGCTATATCGACGCGGATATATATATACATGACGCCCAGGGAGAACTGACCCTGTCCCGCCTGCTTCACGAACTGCGCAAAGGAGAAAAAGGGGATATCGATTCGATTCCAAATCTTATTTATCTTAAAAATAAAACGGGCAACATACTGGGAAAGCGCGGGACATCGAGGTTCAAGAGAACGCCGAGAGAGATTGAATCAAATGACATCAATGAAAATATTATTAACTGGGATCTATTCTCTAAAAAATTTTACACTCCCACCACACAAATACGAACATCTATAGGATGCTCATTCAAGTGCGCCTTTTGTTCATTTCATAAAATGGCGGAACAGTTTATGCTTGCAAGCGTCAAAAGTATAGAAATAGAAATGAAACGACTCCATAAGGCTGGGGTAAAAAATATTATATTTGTAGATGACACTTTGAATGTTCCGCATTCACGATTCAAGAAAATTTTAAAAACAATGATCGCAAACAAATTCGATTTCAACTGGTTCTCATTTTTCAGATGCGCGGATGCAGACGAGGAAACATTCGAATTAATGAAAACAAGCGGTTGTAAAAGTGTTCTGTTGGGCATTGAATCCGCGGACCCACATATCCTGAAAAACATGAACAAGAAAGCTTCCGTCGACAAATTAAGATATGGAATAAAACGATTAAAAGAGCTTGATATAGAAACCATCGCTTCGTTTATTATCGGCTTTCCCGGCGAAACCGAAAAGACTGCGGAAAGCGCCTTCGAGTTTATCAGGGAAACGAAACCTGACTTTTATTCCCTGAATTTATTCTGTTATTTTCATAATACGCCAATTCACAAGAAAGCGTCTGAATTTGGTTTGCAGGGCGCCTTTTATGCATGGTGTCATAATACCATGGATTGGCGTAAAGCCGCCGAACTGATCAAGGTGGGATATAATTCCATTACTGATTCCATAATTCTACCTGCCCGATTTAATATGTGGGGAATCGCGAATCTGTTCGGATTAGGCGTGCCAATGGCGCAAATAAAAGAATTTATGAAGTTAACGCATCCGATATTAGTAAAAAACCATGAATTGTCATCAGTAACCAGCATAGAAAAAACCAGCTCATGGGAGAGTTTGCTTGCGGCGGGACAAAAAATTGCGGATAGCTTAAACTGATGTGACTATTTCCTTTAGACGAGAAAAATTGTGAAAATATTGCTGGGTCAAAATTTATTTTATCACGTTTATGGCGGTGAAAGTATTTGCAATCGGATATGGCTGGAAGGACTGGCTGACAGAAAACATATCTGCCGCGCCGTGGCCCGGTCCGTCGGAATCCAAGGTGTAAGGACAAAAACCCAATTTCTCGACGAATTAAAAAAAAGAGGAATCAGCCCCGAGCGCTCTTCTTCAAAAATGGATATGTTTCGGCATAAAGGGGTCGCCGTGTATGCGGCGACGGAATCCTCAAGACTGCGACAGCAGCTGAAAACCCGAATTCGTGAGTTTGAACCGACCTGGGTCCTTATCTCTTCTTATGATCCCGGATATCTATTGCTAAAAGAGACGCTTCGAATATGCCCTGAGCGGGTTGTCTATCTGGCTCACACTCCACAGATGTTCCCATTTGGGCCGGAGAGTTTCGCTCCTGACCAGGCAGTCGCCGAATCACTGCGCCAGACAAGGGCGGTGGTTGCTGTCGGCAAACTGACCGCCGAATATATCCGACAATACAGCGGGATCGAACCGGTCGTCATTCACCCGCCGGTATATGGGGCCGGCCCCTTCCCAAAATATGGGCGCTTTGAGAAGGGATTCATAGCCCTTATAAATCCTTCAACCGTAAAAGGTATTTCAATATTCCTGGCTCTGGCGCAAAAACTTCCTGATTATGAATTTGCCGCTCTCCAAGGATGGGCAGCCACGCAGGCGGATAAAAAAGCGATTGAAGATTTGCCTAACGCCCGATTGCTTAAGCCGGTTAAAAATATCGACGAACTGTTTTCCGGAACCCGCGTTCTTTTGACGCCTTCGCTTTATAGGGAAGGATTCGGACTGACCGCCGTGGAGGCGATGCTTCGAGGCATTCCTGTTCTGGCAAGCGACTGGGGCGGGCTTCCGGAAGCAAAATTAGGCGTGGATTATGTGTTGCCCGTTCATCCGATCACACGTTACGAAAATCGATTGGACGATCGCGGCTGGCCCGTTCCAATCGCGCCTGACCAGGATATCAAACCATGGTTAAACGCGCTGAAAAACTTACTCACAGATCGCGAACATTACAAACGTCTTTCCCATGATTCTCAGAAAGCCGCCATAGAATTCGTATCAGGTGTCGGGATAGAACAGTTCGAAAATTTTTTAAAAAATCTCAAACCCGCATCATCCGAACGACGGGAAATCGCTCGAAAGGAAGTTTTGGCTCAAGCCCTTGAAAAAGATAAAAATGCGACGTCTATCGGTAATCTTTCGTCTGAGAAGCGCGCCTTGCTTGCCAGGCTGTCAAGAAAAAAAAGAGCGTCGATTTCCCGAAAAAACGAAACCCGAAAACGAATGACGATCCGTTTTTCACAGGAGGACCTTAAAAATTTCAGCGATGCAAGCTCGGATAAAAACCCGCTTCATCTTTCGGAGCTTTATGCGCGAAAAACCCCATTTGGCAAACCTGTCCTTTTTGGCGCTCTGGCTGGATTGATCTGCTTAGCTCAGGCGGAGGAGCGACAGAATCTTATTTTATCAAAAATTGTTATGGAATTTCCGGAGCCAATCTTTGTCGGAATCGATTACACGCTTGAAACAATCGAGGTTTCGCCTGAACGTGTGAAATCGTCCCTCTACGATGGAAAACGCATTCTCCTCAAAATAAGCGCCATTTATCGCGCCGGGAAGATAGACAATCCGGGAAAAATCGATATCAATTGTCCTCTTCGCACAGAACCGACTGATTGGCGGCTTTCTGATTTGAACCTGGGAATGACCATTAAAGGAAAATATTCACCCCGCTTGCCGTTTGAGACGTTCACAGAGCGCTTGGGACTGGACAGACCGGATCTCGGAAAAAACCGAATTGCTTTATTGATGTTGTGCGGCTATCTGGTTGGTATGGAACTGCCGGGATGCCGGGCATTGTTTAATAGACTGTCGCTCAATTTTCTCGATATAAGCGATGTGCAATTTTCTTATACGGCTAAAATTAAAGAAATAAACCTGGAAATAGATTTGGTCAAATTAGATGTCAATTTTTTTTCCGAAAAAAAAATAGCGGCGCAGGGAGAGCTTCAATCGTTTGTGCGACAGGATTCCCCGGTTGTGGAGATTGACGATATTCAGGCAAAATTGCCGAACTCGGAGCTGCTAAAGGGCAAAGTCGCCCTCGTAACCGGCGCCAGCCGAGGTTTGGGAGCGGCAATTGCGGCGACCCTTGCTTCCCAGGGATGCGCAGTGGCGGCAAATTTTCTGAAAAGCGACGCCGGCGCTGAAAGGCTGAAAGAAATCATGTCCCACGCCCCCGGAGAAATTTTTTTGTCGCAGGGCGATATCGGCGATCTTGGTTTTTGTAAAAAAATAAAACATGACATTATCGATAAATATGGACGACTCGATTTTCTTGTTTGCAATGCGATACCGCCGCTTCTTCCGTTGCCGCTGGAACACGGCACAGCGGGCAGGATCAACGAATATGTTCGTCAGAGTTTTGCTATGGCGAGTATGCCTATGAGCGTCTTTTTAGAGATGCTTTCCGAAAATTCAGGCTGGAATGTTCTCATCTCGTCTGCCGCTGTTCAAATAGCGCCTGCGAACTGGCCCCATTATGTCAGCGCAAAATATGCGATCGAAGGATTGGCAAGGAGCGCGGCGGACGGCTATAAAAACATCGGCTCTATCATTGTCAGGCCCCCGGGATTGTTAACAGACCTGTTCAATACTCCTATCGAGCGCAGGAATGCGATCTCTCCGGTCAATGTGGCCGCAAAGCTGGCAGAACGTTTATGCGGAGCAAAAAACCCGGGTTGTGTCGAGATCATGGATAATTTCTCATAAGGAATAAAAATGCCTGATAGTAAGTCAATTCTGCATAAGCTTACTCCTGGAAAAAGAGCGTTGCTTGCCGCGCGGATTAAAAAAAAATCGAGGAAACAGTCTTATATCAAAAAAATCCCTTCCGTTTCTGAAAATGCGATGTTGAGTGAAAAACAAAATTCTTCATTCCAAAGTTATATAAACGGCGTTTTGTATGTAAAGGAATTCCCGAGATATTTACACATTGAGCTTACCAATGCATGCAATTTAAAATGCATTATGTGCCCCCATAAAACCATGACCCGAAAAACAGGATATATGGACTTTGATTTATTTAAAAAGGTGATAGATGAAAGCTCCGGAAATGTCGACTTTATATGCTTGTATTTTTACGGAGAATCATTTTTGCATAAAAAAATATTCGAATTCATCGAATATGCTTCAGGCAGGGGAATAACCCTGAACTTGTCGACTAATGCGACACTTCTTAGCCCAGGAGTGATTGATCAATTACTACAGTCAAAGCTCGATTGTTTAGTGTTATCAATAGACTCTTTAACTAAAAGCAATTATGAAAAAATTCGTGTCAGCGGCGATTTTAAAAAGGTGATGAACAGTGTAAATGAGTTGTTATACAAACACAAAATAACGGAATCGGATCTGAATATATGTTGTCAGATTATCAAGATGGATCGGAACACAGATGAAATAGGCGCGTTCAAAAAAGAATGGGAGGTGGGGAGCGGTGTAAAAGTTCTGGTAAAACCGCTTGAGGATCTTGGCGGTCAGGTCGATGACATAGACGGCATCGGCTTTGTTGACAGGGCCGCGTTAACCCATAAAACCACTTGCCCGGAGCCATGGAGAATGCTGGTTGTGGGATGGGATGGGAATGTGGCGCCCTGCTGCTTTGATTATGATTTTAAATATATTTATGGCAATATCAAAGATTCGTCTTTAAGGGAGATATGGAACTCCCAAAGAATGCGATCTTTTAGAAAATTACACAAGGAGATGAAACGGCATGCTGTGGAGCTTTGTAAGACCTGCTCTTTTCTCAGCCTCAATGCGCCGGATAGTGTGGGGCATATCCCCATTCACATCAGATTTAATCCTTCTATTCTATTAACACAATATTATTCCAGCAAAGGGAATTATGGATTTGAGCCTCCTGATTTTCAGACAATATGGACCCAAAAAGAATTTGAATTCCCTGTGCAGGACAGATTCAGGGATGTGCGGTTTGTCTTTTGCAATGAAAACCCTGACCATGGAACATTACAAATGAAAGTCAAGTTGTTTCAAAAGGACGTGGGCATATTCGCTATTTCAGAAGAAACGGAAATTTTCCTTAAAACCCCGGACAACTATAAAGGCAGACTTTTACGATATGAATTCCGTCTGGATCATGACTGGACGCCTAAGGAGAAAGAGATGGGCGACGATTCGAGAAAGCTCGGCGTCAGGATTAAAAATATAATAAATTGAAAAAATAATAAAAAATGAACACAGACAACATATCTATAAATAGTATCAGCCCGGAAAAACGCCGCCTTTTGTCCCTTTGGTTAAGAAGAAAACAGAAAAAAAAATTTCCTCTAAAAAAAACCTCCGGCACGGCTAAAAATGCGATGTTAAATGACGAACAGAATGCCATGTTTCAAAATTATATGAACGGCTCTTTGTATGTAAAGGAATTCCCAAAGTACTTGCAAATAGAACTTACCAATGCATGTAATTTGAAATGTATTATGTGCCCGCATGTGAATATGACGCGAAAAACCGGATATATGAATTTTGATCTATTCAAAAAGATAATAGACGAATGCTCGGGCAATGCCGACTGTATCTGCTTAAATTTTATGGGCGAATCGTTTTTGAATAAAAAAATATTCGAATTTATCGAATATGCTTCAGGCAAAGGGATGACCCTTTATGTCACCAGTAATGCGACTTTTTTAACCGAGGATGTTGCGAATCGGTTATTAGATTCGGGACTCGACTGTGTGGTGCTCTCAATAGACTCCATAGATGAAAATATTTATAAAAATATTCGAGTCAACGGCGATTTTAAAAAAGTTATGAGAAATGTTGAAGAATTGTTATATCAACATAAAATAACGATGTCTCATCTCAATATATGCTGCCAGATTGTGAGGCTTAATGATAATGAAAACCAAATAAACGCATTCAAAAAAAAATGGAAACAAAGGAGCGGTTTAAGCGCAAGAGTAAAACCGTTGGACACTTTTGGCGGTCAGCTTGACAATGCCGACAAAATAGGAATGGTCGAACAGTTGTCGAGTCGTAAAATTATCTGTACGGAGCCGTGGAGAGTATTGTTAGTAGGCTGGGACGGCAGCGTGGTTCCATGTTGCAACGATTATGATTTTAAATATGTTCTGGGCAATGTCAACGATTCGTCTTTGCTGGAAATATGGAATTCGGAAAGAATGCGGACTTTAAGAAAATCACATAGGGATTCAAAATCGCATACATTGGCCCTTTGTAAAACCTGCTCTTTTTTCAGCACGGCCATTCCGGATGGGGTGGGCTATATACCGCTTCACATTAGATTCAATCCCGGGCTGCATCTGATGCAATATCATTACAATAAAGGGCATTACGGTTTTGAGCCCCCTGATTTTCAAACATTGTGGACTGAAAAAGAGTTTGAGTTTTCAGTTCAGGACAAATTTAAGGACGTGAAGTTTATGTTTTGCAATGAAAATCCGGACAATGAAACGGTGAGAATGAAAGTAAAACTGTTTCAAAAGGATGTGGGCGTGTTCGACATTTCCGGTGAAACGGAAATTTTCCTCAAAACCCCCGAAAAATACAAAGGACGGCTGTTGAGATATGAATTCAGCCTGTACCACGACTGGGTTCCCAGGGAAAAAGGCGCCGGCTATGATGACCGAAGGCTCGGCGTTAAGATCAAAAATATCATCAACTGAATCCAGGGAAAAAGATAAAAATGCCCCCAATGCGCAAACTGATCCATGAACTGACTCCTGAAAAACGCGCCTTTCTCGCCGCGAAAGCCGGGGAAAAATCAAAAAAGCGGCGTTCCGAAATCGTCAGAGAGCCCCATGGCGAGAACATCCCTCTTTCCTTTTCCCAGACCCGCCTGTGGTTTTTAGACCGTCTGGACCCCGGCCTTCCCCTGTACAACATTCCCATATCCCATCGTATCAAAGGCCCGTTAGACATAAACGCTCTTGAAAAAAGCCTGGATCACATTTTGGCTCGGCATAAAAGTCTGCGCGCTGTTTTTACAGATTTCAACGGCACGCCGACGGCGCGAGTTCTCCCCATGGGGCCGAATTCTAAGCTTGAAACAATAGATTTGGGGGGCGTCCCGGATCAAAAGCGCGAAGCCAAAGCCCATGACATTCTTCGGAATGAGGCGAAAAAGCCCTTTGACCTGGGCTGGGGCCCGCTTTTTCGGACGCTTTTGCTCAAAATCTCGAATTCGGAACATATTCTGTTTTTCAATATCCACCATATTGTCTTCGATGGCTGGTCTGCGGGAATTCTGGCGCGGGAACTGTCAGCCTGCTATGACGCGTATTCGAACGGAGATATCCCCCGTCTTAATGAATTGCCCGTCCAATACGCCGATTTTGCCCTGTGGCAGCGCGGGCGCCTCAAGGGAGAAATTTTTCAAACACAACTTTCATACTGGAAAAAAAAGCTGAAAGACGCCCCTTCCTTTCTGGAGCTTCCCGCCGATTTTCCCCGGCCCCCGGCCCAGACCCATGAGGGAGCGCTGGAGGTCTTCGCCCTGCCCGGGGAACTTTCCCGGGATTTGAAAAACTTAAGCCAAAGGGAAGAGGCCAGCCTTTTCATGACGCTTCTGACCGCCTTCAATGTCTTGCTTTCCCGTTACACAGGGCAGACAGATATCCTGGTCGGCTCCCCCATCGCGGGGCGAAACCAAAAAGAGATTGAGAACGTCATGGGTTTTTTCGTCAACACCCTGGTTCTTCGATCCGATCTCGCAGGGAACCCGACTTTTCTTGAGCTTCTGGCCAAAACAAAAGAAACATGCCTGGAGGCGTATGAAAACCAGGACATTCCCTTTGAAAAGCTGGTGGAGGAGTTGGATCCGGAACGAGATTTGAGCCGTCCGCCGTTTTTCAGTTTGTTTTTTAATATGCTCAATGTGGATGGCTTCACTTTAAAATTTTCGGGATTGGAGACGAAAAGAACAGAGATTTCGGACATCCGTTCCAAATTCGATATGACTTTATATTCCATAGAGAAAGAAGACAAAATTCATTTCCGATTGGTATATGACAAAGATATCTTTTCGCGGCACAGAATCATTTGTCTGCTTGAACAATTCAATTATCTGCTAAAACAAATTGCCGGCCGGCCAGGCATTAAAATAAACAATTTGTCATTTGTAAGCCCTGATGAAAAATCTATACTGCCCAATCCATGCGCTCTCATCCCTGAGCCTCATCAGGAGCCTGTGACTGAAATGTTCCTTCATTGGGCGAATAAAACTCCCGATCAGGTCGCCATCAGCCAGGGGGGAAAAAGATGGACGTATAAACAATTGGCTGACTTTTCAGGAGATATTGCCAAAACGCTGATAAACGACGGATTGGAGCGAGGGATGGTGACGGCTGTATACGGAAAACCCTGTTTCGCTCTGTTCGCAAGCATAATAGGAGTGATGACAGGCGGCGGAACACTTCTAACCATTGATTCCGATCTTCCGGACAAAAGAAAGCAATATTTGCTTGAGGCGGCATCGGCCAAAAAATTAGTGTGCATGGAAAAAACCGCCGCAAAAGAGACTTGGCTGAGAAACATACCCGGCATTAAGACAATTGTTGTGGATTGGAACAGCGGAAAACCCTTGAATGAGAAAAAAAAGAAAGTGACCAAAACCCCGGCTCCATCTCCGAATGATCCAGCTTACATTTTTTTTACATCAGGAACCACAGGCGTCCCAAACGGAGTGATGAACCCCCATAAAAGTCTGGGCCATTTCATAAACTGGCAGAGAAAAACTTTTGATGTCCAGCCGTCAGATCGTGTGTCTCAATTGACTTCTATTTCTTTTGAGCCTGTTTTAAGGGATATCTTTCTGCCCTTGACAAGCGGAGGGACCCTTTGCGTGCCCGAGCATGCCGGCCCCATGACCGGGAAAAAAGTCTTGTCCTGGCTAAAAAATGAACGCGTCACAATTTTACACACCGTTCCATCGCTGGCTCAATTTTGGCTTAGCGATATCCCAGAGAAGCCGCCTGGAAACAACTTGCGCTATCTTTTTCTGGTCGGAGAGCCTTTAACCGGAGAACTGGCCCATCAATGGCGGTCTTCTTTTCAACGAAAATGCGAAATTGTTAATTTTTACGGGACCACAGAAATGCCCCAGGCGAAATGTTTCCATAAAATCCCAAAAAATATGCCGCCTGGCGTTCAATCCATCGGCCGTTCATTGCCGGAATCTCAAGCGCTTATTTTGACAAAAAATAAAAAATTGTGCGGTGTGGGCGAATATGGAGAAATTGTTTTGCGTTCCCCCTTTCGCTCTTTTGGCTATATCGGCGCGCCTCCAAATCATCGAAAAACATTCATCCGGAATCCTTACACAAATGACGAGTCGGATTTACTCTATTGCACCGGGGATATGGGCAGATATAGACCGGATGGAAGCATAGATATTTCAGGGCGAACAGACGATCAGATAAAAATTCGAGGCGTGCGAGTAGAGCCGGAAGAAGTCATGAGAGTCCTGTCCAGTCATAAACACATAAAGTCCTGCTTTGTAGGGGCCATAAAAAATAAATCGGGCGAAAAAATATTAACGGCTTATATCGTTGGGGACAAATCAAAAATAGACACTTCCGTTATCAGGTCTTACCTGTCGGAGCGTCTTCCCCCTGTCATGCGTCCTTCGGTTTTTATGTTTATAGACACAATTCCCCTCACATCCAATGGCAAGGTGGACCGAAAAGCCCTTCCCGAGCCCGATATGTCCCGGCCGGACGGGGAGAAAACATTCCAGGCCCCCCGCTCGCCTTTGGAAAAGACCCTCGCCGAAGTATGGTCAAAGGTTTTGAAAATTGAAAAAATCGGAATTCACGACAATTTCTTTGACCTGGGCGGGCATTCCCTTCTGGGGGTCCGCCTGGTGGCCGAAATCGAAAAAGCCACGGGCAAACCCCTCCCAATCAAGGCCCTTTTTAAATTCTCCACTGTGGCGGACATGGCACAGGCCATTGAAAGCGGCGGGGCGTCTTCCGACGACTCCGCCGGGCGATATTTGGAGACCGAAAGCAGGGGGCTTTCGAAGGAACAGTATCGCAAGATGCTGACGCTTATCGCCGGCATCGAGTCCCCGGCGGCAAAACCGGGATCCATTGTCACCCGAATCAATGACGGGGATTTAAACCCGCCTCTTTTCTGGTGCGAGCCGGGAAGCTCCCATCCCGATTTTATCAAATACATGAACAGGCGACAGCCCATCTATGGTCTTTACTCCGGATTCGGGATTCTTTATCCCCACCCAAAGGACTGGAAGCCCGGAAATGAATGGGCGCATAAAATCCCTCTAATTGTCAAAAGGCTGGCCCGAAGCTGCGCGGATGAAATGCTTGAATGGAGCCCAAAAGGCGATTTTGTTCTGGGCGGGGCCTGCGGCGGGGCGAAGGTGGCCGCTGAAATCGCCTTTTGCCTGCTTGAAATGGGCAAAAAAGTCCAAAGGCTTTTTCTGGTGGAATTCTTTGACCCCTGTCTTTTGGACTATCCCGGGAAAATGACATTGTTTTTCAGCAAAAAAAGCCATTTAAAAATCCATGAAACATTTGGATGGCCCAATCCCGGATGGGAAAAACCTTTCAGGAAAGTTCCTCAAGTTCAGTGGATCCCGGGGGATCACTACGAAACCCTCATAGAGCCCAATCTGAAGGTGGTGAGCAAAGAAATTCGGAAATTCCTCAGGGAACAGACCCTCCCCGAAAACAAACGTCCCATGCGGGCGCCATTCATTTCCCGGTCAATGAAGGCGGTTTCCAAAGGCTCCGGGGCGTGGCTTTTTCTGAAAATAATCGCCAAATGTGTGAAAAGCCCCCTGGCGATGGTTTCCAGCCTGAGCGTCGGCAATCTCGTCACGCTTTTGAAAGCCATGCAAGCGGAAGACCCGAAGCATATCGAAAACAATATTGAAACGTATCTTCATAAACGAAAACACGGTTCGGCCGGCTCGCCGGAAAACGCCGGGGAAGGAAAAAAATTTAAATGCCCGGTATGCAAAGAAACCCGCGTGTTTAATCCCTTGCCCGAATACTACCGGGAACGATGGGAGAAATATGGGTGTTCCCATTCGCCTGATTTATTTGAAACCATTCATGAGGATCATTACGCCTGCTCCGGATGCGGGGCTTCGGATCGGGAAAGACTTTACGCTTTGTATATGCGAAAACGGGGTTTGAAACCGAAAGACAAGCTGGCCCATTTCGCCCCGGAGCCGGCCCTTTTGAATTATGTGAAAAAAAACTTTAAACTCCAAGAGCATAAAACAGCGGATTTAATGATGGAGGATGTTGACGACCATTTCGATTTATGCCATGAATGCCCCTATCCGGACAACCATTTCGACGCCTTTATCTGCTCCCATATTCTGGAGCATGTTTCGGACGACGCCAAAGCCATGAAAGAATTGTTCAGAATTTTAAAACCCGGCGGGTGGGGGATTTGCATGGCGCCCATCCACCTGGGCCTGGATGATATCTATGAGAATCCGGACATAACGGACGAGGCCGGTCGATGGAGACATTTTGGGCAAGATGACCATGTCAGAATCTATTCAAAACAAGGATTTATCAAACGGCTGGAGAATTCGGGCTTCACGGTTCGCCAATACGGACAAAAATATTTCGGCAAGGACCTGTTTCATGAAACCGGCATAACGCCGCGCTCAACCCTTTATGTGGTTGAAAAAAATCCGCCGGCCGACGGCTCAAGAGATGGAATCAAAACCATTGAATCATAATCCGATATTCGTGACAAAACCGACCCTGCCTCCGCTTGACGACTTTGTGGGCTCGCTGAGACAAATATGGAACTCCAGGCGGCTGACCAATAACGGGACATTTCACCGGGAATTCGAAAAAGCGCTGGCCCGTTATCTCGGGGCAAAGCATGTGTCGCTGTTTTGCAATGGGACCATCGCGCTTTTGACGGGATTAAAAGCCCTTGGGGTCAAGGGAGAAATCATCACGACTCCTTTCACTTTTCCGGCCGTCCCCCACGCCATTGAATGGTCGGGGTGCAGGCCGGTGTTCTGCGATATCGAGCCCGAAACCTTCACGATGGACCCGGATAAAATAGAGCCCCTGATCAATTCCAAAACCCGGGCCATCATGCCGGTTCACATATACGGCCATCCGTGCCGGGTTCGCCGGATCAAAAAAATCGCCGACGCCCATCATTTAAAACTGCTTTACGACGCCGCCCACGCGTTTGGCGTGAAGGTGGGCCGGACATCGATTTTTAATTTCGGCGATCTTTCAATGGCCAGTTTCCACGCCACAAAAATCTTCAACACCGCCGAAGGCGGCGCCTTGATCACCGACGACGGCCGTTTGAAAAAAGAAATGGATTGTTTTAAAAATTTTGCGTTCGAGAATGAAATCTCCGTGAAGGGACATGGCATCAACGGAAAAATGAATGAAATACAGGCGGCCCTGGGCCTTTTGCAGCTTCAACACATCGATGAGCAGATCAAAAAAAGCCGCCTTGTCGCCTGTCGATACCGAAAGGGCCTTGCCGATGTTTCGGGAATCAAATTTCCGGATGATATGAAAGACGTGGCCCATAATTATTCCTATTTCCCCGTTCTGGTCAATGAGGCGGAATACGGCCTTTCAAGGGACGGCCTGTGTCATCATTTACGGAACCATCACATTTACGCCAGGCGATATTTTTATCCCCTGGTCAGCCGATTCCCATTCTATCACCGCCTGCCCGGGGCAAAAGAGTCAAATTTGCCTGTGGCGGAAAAAATCAGCGGCCGGGTTCTATGCCTTCCGCTTTACCCCGATCTCGATTTTGGCGCTGTGGACAGAATTGTAAACACAATTAAACATAAGCCCCGGCAGTCAAAAAAAACGAATTGTGAACATCGAAATGAGCCATAACCGCCCGCCGATTCTTTCAGTGTGTGTGATCACTTATCAGCATGCCGGCTATATTAAACAATGCCTGGACGGCATTTTAATGCAAGAAACCGACTTTGCCTTTGAAATTTGTCTGGGCGAAGACAAATCACATGACGGGACACGGGAAATATGTCTGAAATACGCCCAAAATCATCCCGATCAAATCAGGTTGTTTTTAAGAGACCGAAAAAATGTGATTCATGTGGATGGCAAACCCTCCACAGACCGATACAACCTCATCCAGACTTTAAAGGCCTGCGGGGGCCAATACATCGCCATGTGCGAGGGCGACGATTACTGGACCGACCCATATAAACTCCAAAAACAGGTGGATTTTCTGGAAAAAAATCCTGATTACGCCATCTGCTTTCACCGGGTGACCACCATTAAACATGGCCGGGTGGCAAAGGGATATTTCCCGGACAAGGTCCCTGAAACCACCACCATCAGGGATCTGATCAGGCTGAACTATATCCATACGGCTTCGTGTGTGTTCCGGAACCATTTCAACCCTCATATCCCCGACATATTGTATGAGTCCCCGCTGGACGATTACGCCCTGAATTTATTAAACGCCCAATATGGAAAAATCAAGCGTCTGGATGAAAAAATGGCGGTTTACCGCCTGCACGGCCATTCGATCCATTCGTCCATCCCCATCAAAGACAAAAAACTGGCGGTTTTGCATACTTATGACAAGTTTATCGACTACTTTTCCCATGACGGCGAGTTGAAGAGACGACTCATGGAAAGCCGGTGGCGGCTCTTAAGATCCTTTGAAAATGACATATTCGATTCAACGCTTTTCATTGACGCCGGGAAGAGGTTTGGTCCTGAAGAGCGCCTCGTCATGGCCAACCTGTCCCCCGCCGATTATATTGGCCCCATGACCATACGCTTCGATATCCCACCCCGATATAAAGAAATCAAATCATTCAGATGGGACCCGGCCGGAAAGCCATGCGAAGTCAGAATCCTGGAAATATCCTACGAGGATTCTTCAGGAACGGCTCATCATTTCAGCCCGCGCTCAATTTCATCAAATGGAACCATTCAAAACGGCCATCCCGGCGATATCCTTTTCGACACGCGCGATCCCATGGTCTTCCTGGACATCGGCGGCCGTGTAAAATCCATCTCCATCCGATGCTTTGTGAAACCGCATTCTTCTTTATCGACAACCCAAAAAAAAATCATAACCCGGCAGGCAAGCTTGCTTAAGGCCAAAGAAATCCGGATCCAGGAAATTGAAAACAGCCTGGCATGGCGGCTGAGCCAAAAAACCCTGAATTTCCTCGAACGGCTTTTTTTCATGCGCCCCATCCTTTCAAAGGCCATGGCTTTCGACAGGTGGCTCAAGACACGGCGGGACCGGCCGTTTTTTTCCAGAAACGACATCATAAACCGATTTCGGAGCGCCCCTGAAAAAAAACAGGCCGGCGGCTTTCCCGAAAGCGCCGGGGACGGCTCCATTTTGTTTGTCTCCCACGACGCCCGCCTGGCCGGGGCGCAAAAACTTCTTTTACATCTGATCCAATGGCTTGTTGAGCATACCCAATTCCGTTTAAAAATAATCTGCCTGGAAGGCGGATTTTTGTTGAATCATTTTCAGCGCCTTGCCCCGACCCTGGTCTGGGAAGATTTTTCCCGAAATTTTCCGTCCAGGAGCGAAAGAAAAACGGAACTCCTGGAATTTTGCGGCGGAATTGATCTCATTTACGGCAACACATCCGCCTCCCCCGCCATATACGACGAGCTTGACTTTTTAAAAGCCCCTGTCCTCACCCATGTTCATGAGCTTGAAAAAACCATGCGCCGGATTCCCAAAGGCGTCATCAAAAAAATGAAAAGACACACAAACGCCTATATCACATGCTCCACGCCTGTTTTTGATTATTTAAAAAAGAATCATTATCTGGACGCGAAACAGGCGTTCACTGTTTTTGAATTTATCGATGATTACCCGTTCCCTGATCCCCCACCCCCCAAACCGGCCCTTCGGAAAAGCCTGGGGCTCAAAGAGAACGCGTGCCTGGTGTTTGGATGCGGAACGCTCTTCTGGCGAAAAGGAACGGACCTGTTCATTGAAACGGCCTTAACGCTTCTGCAAAAAGGGTATGACGCGTTTCATTTTCACTGGATCGGGGAAAACCGATGGGACGAGCAGAACCCCTTTGGGAAGTCTCCCTCCTGGAAACAGCTTGAAAAAATCATCCGCGACAGGGGCCTTGCGGGCCACATCTCCTTTGAGGGGGTGAAGGATGATCCCCGGAAGTATTTTTCAGCCGGCGATCTTTTTCTCATGACCTCAAGGGAGGACCCTTTTCCCCTTGTGTGCCTGGAGGCCGCCCAATGCGGCCTGCCGGTCATATGCTTTGACGGGGCCGGCGGCGCCCCGGAATTCGTGGAAAATGACGCGGGCTTCGCGGTCCCATTTGAGGATGTGGACGCCATGGCCGGTAAAGTCGCCTATCTGATGGACAATCCTGACATTCGAAAAAAAATGGGAAAACGGGCGAGGGAAAAAGCGCTGGCCCGCCACACGGTCGGGACCGGGGTCCCCCACATACTGGAATGCTGCCGAAAAGTCGGGAATTTCAAGCCCCGGGCCGAATCGAATTCCAAAAAGGCGGTCATTGTGACCCACTCGACCCTGGAAACCGGCGCGCCTCAGATTATTTTCAATGTGGCCCGTCGCCTGTGGGAAATGGACGGAATCGAAATCATATGCTTTTCACTGGACGAAGGCCCTTTATTGAGCCGGTTTCAAAAATACGGCGAGGCATGGTCGGTGACGAACGGGAAAATCAACGGCAAGGGCATATCCATCTCCCGACATTTAAAAAACAGCGGCGCCCCCCCCGCCTTTGCCCTGGTGAACACGGCAGGCTGCGGAAGCGTGATGCCCGAAATCAAAAAATGCGGCGTGCCCGCGGCTGTCCTGATCCATGATTACACGCGTCACTTTGACCCGCCCTACCTGAAAAACATGTACAATCTTTCGGATCACATTGTCTATTCCAGCTCCTTTATGATCGAGGTCAACCGCCGGGATTTTTCCTTTGACCTGGAAAAAACATCCGTGATTCCCCAGGGACTTTACAAAAAAGAAATCCTGACCGATGACCTGCCGAAACTGCGAAAAAAAAGAAGGAAAAGATTAAAGATTTCCCAAAACGCCTTTGTGGTGATGGGATGTGGATATATCGCGCCGAGAAAAGGCGTGGACCTCTTTGTGGGCGCGGCCATTCAAACCATCGCCATGGCCGGGGGCGAGCATGACATCCACTTTGTCTGGGTCGGGGGAGAGATTTTGAATGAAACCCCGGACACCTATACGGACTTTTTGAAAAGAGACGCGGCCAACGCCGGCTATGAAAAAAGGATTCACTTCGCGGGCCATGCGGAACGTTTGTCCCCGTGGTACGCCGCGGCGGATCTGTTTTTTTTGTCCTCAAGGGAGGACCCGTTCCCCACAGTGGTCCTGGAGGCCCTTGCCGCAGGCATTCCCGTCATAGGCATTCAAAACGCCTCGGGCTCCACAGACCTGATCCAAAGGGCCGGCGGGACACTCGTGGGCTATCATGAAAGAGACCGGATACCCGCCCAGATCATGGAATTTGTCGAAAATCCGGCCATTCGCATGAAGGCCGCCGCAACCGGCAGACGGATCGTGGAAAATGAGTTTGATTTTGATGATTATGTTTTGAAACTCAAAAAAATGGCGGTGGAAAAATTATCGGCGGACCCGAAAATATTCGTCGGCCCCGGCGATTCAAAAAGGCTGTGAAGGAACAAAGCGAAACCCATGAAAAAACAACGCGTTCTGATCACCGGCGGAGCGGGCTATATCGGCTCCCACACCAATCTCGAACTCGCCTCCGCCGGATATGAAACAGTGGTTCTGGACAACCTGGTCCACGGCCATCGCCGTTTGGTCCGGGCCGGGGAGTTCGTCCCGGGAGATGTGGGCGACGCCGCGGCCCTGGATCGAATATTTGAACAGTATGACATCGCGGCGGCGCTGCATTTCGCGGCCTTTGCCTATGCCGGGGAATCGGTGAAAAATCCCGGGAAATATTACCGGAACAACGTGGGAAACGCCATCGTTCTGCTCGACGCCATGAAAAAATGGGGGGTGGACAAATTTATTTTTTCCTCCACCTGCGCCGTTTACGGAATTTCCCGAGACCCTTTGATTTCCGAATCCCACCCCCGGCGCCCGGCGAACCCTTACGGAAACACAAAACTGGCCGTTGAGCGAATGCTGGAAGACTACGGCGCCGCCCACGGCATCCGGCATGTGATTTTCCGCTACTTCAACGCGGCGGGCGCCGACCCGCGGGGCCGTTTGGGAGAGCTTCACGACCCTGAGACCCATTTGATTCCCCTGGCCCTGGAAGCCGCCGCCGACCCGGACAGGCGCGTCCGCGTATTCGGGACCGATTACCCCACTCCCGACGGCTCCTGCGTCCGGGATTACATCCACGTAAGCGATCTGGCCAGGGCCCACAGGCTGGGGATGGAATACCTGATGAACGGCGGGAAAAGCGAGGTGTTCAACCTGGGCGCCGGACGGGGGTTCTCAGTGAAAGAAGTCCTTGACCACGCCCGCCGCGTCACCCAGCGAAAAATCAGAACCGTGGACCGCCCCCGGCGGAAAGGCGATCCCCACCATCTGGCGGGGTCGTGGAAAAAAGCCCGAAAAACCCTGGGGTGGCGCCCCGAGCTTTCGGATATGGAAACCATGATCACCCACGCCTGGAACTGGAGACAGGGTCTGGAGACCTCTCAGTAAAATGAAATCAAAACATTTTATCAACCTGACCCTGTTCATGACCGGGGCCAACCTCAAAAAAGAGATCTCCCAGTACTACCTCAATTACCTGTGGTGGATACTGGAGCCGGTTTTGGACATGCTCATTTTCTACCTGGTTTTCGGCATCATGCTCAACCGGGGAACCCCTGATTTTGTGGCGTTTCTTTTGGTGGGAAGCTCCACGTGGCTCTGGTTTTCAAAATGCGTCAACAACAGCGCTTTAAGCATTTACCAGGAAAAGGCCCTGCTCCAGCAAATCTATGTCCCCAAAATCTTTTTCCCGCTTTCAAACGTGCTGCAAAACAGCGCCAAACAGCTTGTGGTGACGCTTCTCCTCCTGGTTTTTCTATGCCTGTACGGCGCCCCGGTTTCCGCCGTGTGGCTGGCCCTGCCCATTCTCATGGCCGTCCAGTTTCTTCTCATATGCGGATGCGCCTTTGTGTCCTCCGCCGTTGTGCCCTTTTTTCCGGACCTCCGTTTTCTCATCAGCGCCGGTCTTCACCTGGTGTTTTTCGCCAGCGGAATTTTTTATTCCCTGGAAAGCGTGGTTCTGCCCCGGCACATGTTCCTGGCGTATTTAAATCCCATGGCCGGGCTGATCAAAAATTACCGACTGGTCCTGATGAGCGGCCAATGGCCCCAATGGGGCTATCTGCTGTATGTCCTTTGCCTCTCCCTTTTCTTATGCGCCTTTGCCACATGGCTGCTGAAACGTTTTGACCCTGTTTACCCGAGGATATTGTGTGAATGAGTTTGTTGAGTTTATTGCGTTTTTTGCGTTTGTTGAGTTGAGGGGAAGTCCATGTCCACCATAAAAAAATTTGAAGACATCAACGCCTGGAAAGTCGCCAGGGAGCTTGTGAAAGAGGTTTATGATATTTCCGCCTCCGGGGATATGAAAAAAGACTTTGGTTTAAGCGATCAGATCAAAAGGGCGGGCGCCTCTGTCATGGCCAATATCGCTGAAGGTTTCGCAAGGAAAAGCTCCAAAGATTTTTGCCGGTTTCTGTTCATGGCAAAAGCCTCGGCGGCGGAAGTCCAAAGCCATCTGTATATCGCCCTGGATCAAAAATACATCCATCACGAAAAATTTCATCAGCTTTACGAGAAGTCGGAATATATCCAGAAGCTTTTATCCAATTTTATCAAATATTTAAATCAGACAAATCCATAAACTCAACAAACGCTATAACCTCTATGAACTCAACAAACTCCATCATCATCACTCTAAAAAACGTGGGATGCCGCTACCGGGTCAAGCAGGGATTCTTTCGCTTTAAAAACTATGACGCGCTCAAAGATGTGAGTTTTTCCCTTTACCAGGGGGAAGTCCTTGGCGTCATCGGACGAAACGGCGCCGGGAAATCCACCCTTTTGCGTCTTTTAAGAGGAATCATTCTGCCGGACCGGGGAGTCATCTGGAAAAAACCGGGGATTTCCATCTCGCTTTTAAGCATCGCCGCCGGATTTTACCCCGAGCTTTCCGGAAAAGAAAATGTGATTCTCACCGGCATGCTCATGGGGATGGGGAAAAAAAAGATACTGGAAAGACTTGAAGAAATAACGGCGTTCGCCGAGCTGGAAGCATTCATCCACGACCCGGTGAAAACCTATTCCAGCGGAATGCGGGCGCGCCTGGGGTTTGCCATCGCCCTGGAGCTGTCCCCGGACGTCCTTTTGGTGGACGAGGCGCTGGGAGTGGGAGACGACGCGTTCAAAAAAAAGGCGGTGGCCGCCATGGAGAAAAAATTTTTTTCCGGTATTTCAGTGGTCTTTGTCTCCCACAATATGCCCACGGTCTATAAGCTGTGCAAACGGGTCTTATGGCTGGAGGACGGGAAAACCAAAATGGAAGGTCCTGCAAAAAAAGTCATCCGGGCCTACCTGGAGCGCCTGGGGGTCCACCGGCGGCGGCTTAAAAAAGGCGAAAGCCGCCGGTCAGCGCGTGGGGACACCTCCTTTTAAGCCTTGTCTTTCGTGGCCGATTCAATTAGAATGATGGGCGTTTAAAACCGTTTGCAGGGAGACAAGAAAATGCGCAAATTTTCATCATACGGCCCCATAGACCCGGATTTGCATTATTATGCCCCGAGAACCGATTTGATTGACCATGGCGCCCTGGAACTGATGGGAGAAAACCCTGAAAAAGGGGGGCATTACATAACGGTGTGGGGCCCCAGGCAGACGGGCAAGTCGTGGGCATTCAGGGAGGTTCTTTTCAGGCTTCGCCGGGACAAAAAATTCGACGCCGTCAAGATCAACCTGGAAACCATCAAAATGGAAAAGGATATCGGCCGAATACTGATGTACATCGCGGAAGGCCTGGCGTACGATCTTGACAAAAAATCGGGCGGGGCGGACACCCCTGAGGAATTTGAAAAATTATTCCTGAAAGAGGCGCTGGACAAACCTTTAATTCTGATCATGGAAAAACCTACGGCATGGAATTGAAATCCTACACGGACAGGCCGCGTCATACGGGGCCCGGCTGGGCCTGGAAGAAATATCGCTTTTGTTCTTTACGGAAAACATAGACAACGAAAACAGGCGAAAACTGGAGGCTGATTATCATGATCATAAGACGGGAGTCAAAGTTATGACGATTTTTGTCGAAACGGGATGATTATTTTCAAGGAATGAATAACCAACGATGAAAAACGATCCGGCCATACGCGTGTCAAACGTCTCAAAGTCTTACCGGCTCTATGAAAGGCCATTCGACAGGGCCAAAGAGGCCCTTCACCCGTTCAAAAAAAAATATCACACCCCTTTTCACGCTTTACACGATGTGTCGTTTTCCGTGGGAAAAGGGGAAATACTGGGAATCATCGGGGAGAACGGAAGCGGGAAGTCCACCCTTCTGCAGATCATCGCCGGAATCGCCCAGCCCTCCTCCGGAAATGTGGAAGTCAACGGCAGGCTGACCGGGCTTTTTGAAATCAGCGCCGGATTCGACCCGGAATTCACCGGACGTCAGAATGTGTACATGAAAAGCGCGGTGATCGGGCTTTCCAAAAAAGAGATCGACGAGCGCTTTAACGACATCGCCTCTTTCGCCGACATCGGGGAATTCATGGATCAGCCGGTGAAAACATATTCGTCCGGCATGCAGGCAAGACTCGGGTTTGCCGTGACCACCTCCGTTGATCCCGACATTTTGATACTGGACGAGGTTTTCTCGGTCGGCGACCAGCATTTTCAACAAAAAGCCGTGAAACGGATGATGGAACTTATAGAAGGAGACACGACGGTTCTTTTCTGCACTCACGGCCTGTATAGAATAAATGAAATATGCGGCCTGACAGTCTGGATAGATAAAGGCAAGATCAGGGAACTGGGGAAGAGTTCAGAGGTCACGAGCCGTTACATCGCCTTTATGGAGGAAAAAGAGAAAAAGGCCCTTGAAAAAAAACCGCCGGACACGCCCATGGAAAAGCAAACGCCTGAGGTCATAGTGGAGAAGGTGATTGTGACGGACAAACATGGGAATCCTTTGGAAACGGTGAATCATAAGGATACGATCGTGATAGAGATTCACACCCGTCGCCAGGGAGAGCCCATTGAGGGGCATCTCGGGGTGGGCGTCAGGAAAGAAAATGAAACCGGTTGGTTTTTTCTCCACAGCGCCAAGCATGCGGGGCATTCCCCTTTCGTTTTTTCCGGATCCCAGGCCGTAAAAGTCGTCATGCCGTCATTCCCCATCATGTCAGGGAGCTACAAAGCAATAGGTTTTTCGGCAGACTCACAAGCCACTATAGTTTTCGACCAGGCGGAGTCAAAAAAATTCGTGGTTCACAGCGAGCGTCCGGAGTTGGGGGTTGTTTGGATCGAGCATGAATGGAAACTGACGGATTCAGCCCAAACATAACATCAAATATCCAAAATGAAAAATATAAAAAGCATATATCAAAAGGAGACGAAATATGATGATTTGTCACCCGGGTAAAAGTGTATCCGCATTGTTGAGACGCATAAACGCGCTTTTTATACTGATCGCCCTATCTCTTATATCGGCCGGCACGCTGGTAAAAGAGGCCATCGCCTCTGATCCAATCATTGTCGGGTGCCCGCTACCCATAGGGTTTCCACAAGGTTTGGGGGCCAAACAGGGATTTGAGCTGGCGGTTAAGCGGATTAATCAAAAGGGGGGCGTTTGGGTGGGAGACGAGCGCAGACCGCTCAAACTTGTTGTGATGGATACTCGAGACCTGGCTGCGGGGACGCCGGTGAGTGAATCGCTTTTGGCCGTTGAGAGACTTATTTTACAAAAAAAGGCCGATTTCCTTTTAGGGGGACCGATACGTTCCGAGGCTGCGCTGGCAGTTATGGATTTAATCGCCGCGCATAAAAAAGTCAGCATCATCACAGCAGGCGCCATTACACCGGGATATACCGGAAGGATCAAACAGAACCATGACAAATACAAGTATCTTTTCAGACTTTCGGCGAATGCCGTCTCTTTTGTTGGAGAGACACTGACATTTTTTGGGCACATGAAGGAAAAATTCGGTTTCAGAAAGGTCGCCATAATGGTCCAGGATGTCCTGCACGCTCGTCAGATGGCGAAATTTGTCAAAGGCGGCCTTGCGAAAATGGGTGGCTGGGAGGTGGAAGAACCCATGATATACCCCACGGGCGCGATGGATTATTCCACAGGATTATTAAAGATCAGACGTCAAAAACCACAAGTTGTTTTCGTATGGATGGATCATCCTGAAGTGTCCATTCTCATCAAACAGGCCTACGACTTCAAGCTGCCCGCCCTGCTGGTGGGCAAACTGGGGGGGCTTTCCGATCCGGATTTCTGGAAGGCAAGCGCAGGGAAATGCATGACAACCATCGGGGCTGAGATGAAATCCGGCTCTTTGCCTTCTTCCGCGCTCGCCGGCAGTCAGGGATTTTATGATGAAACCGTCAAAATGAACGGCAAGGGTCCTGTTAATGAGTGGATGGGAACCAGTTTTATAGGCGTCTATGTCCTCGCAGAGGCGATCGAACGGGCCGGAACACTCAATGCGGACGCTGTTATAAAAGAGTTGGAAAAGACAGACAGGCCCAGCCTGATCGGCAGAATCAAATTTGACCCTGGGAGTCACCAGGTCATTGAAAAGCTGGATCCGGATAAGGGCGCCATATCCATGTGGGCGCAATGGCAGGCAGGAAAGAGAGTTCCGGTTTTTCCGCCTGAAATAGCCGAAGAAGTGATTCTTCCTCCCTGGATGAAATGATGGATATTCTGGTTTATGGCACAATAAACGGCGCGATTCTGGCTGTTATGGCCCTGGGATTTGCCCTGGTGTATGGGGTCAGCCGACTTCCGAATTTTGCCCATGGCGCGTTGTATATTCTGACAGGATATATAGCATGGGCGCTGATGAACAAGATGGGCCTGAATCATGGTTTGGCGGTTGTGATCTCAATTGTCACGGTCACCCTGGTCGGCGCATTGCTATACCGGTTTCTTCTGATTCGGGTAAGGGGCATGCCCATATCTGAAATTATGGCCTCCTTTGCCATTGGCCTGGCCATTATGGAATCCTTGCGATGGCGGGGAATCGGGCAGGCATATATTCTGCCGCCGTTTTTCGAAGGTGTTGTGCTGATAGGAGATATCCCGGTGGATCTGCAACGCCTGGTCATTTTGGCCATGTGCGGCTCTCTGGCGCTTTTTCTGTGGTTTTTCACACGTCATACGAAGATCGGTTTATCCATGAGCGCCATCGCCCAGGATAAACACGCCGCCATGATGCTGGGCATGGACGCCGACCGGACAGCTTCCATCGCCATGGCTTTTGGCTCCGCTCTGGCCGGATTGGCCGCTGTTGTGGTATTGCCGTTGGGCAATATAACGGTGGAAACAGGTTACGAAGTATTGATATATGCGGTGGCCGTGGCCGCGACCGGCGGGTTGGGAAGCTGGCCCGGAACTTTGCTGGCCGCGTTCATTATCGGTTTTGCACAGACCGGCGCCGCTGTATATATGGCCCCGCAATACCAGATGGTCGTGATTTTTCTCGCCATCATCTTGATTTTTATGATCAGACCCTCAGGACTTTTCGGAAGACAAAATGAACTGAAAGAGAGAGTGTAGGCATTGATGAAAGCTGAAAAACGCAAGGAAAGGATAGACAAAGGCATAAAAGTGAGAACAGACGGCATCTATGCATTGGCTTCAGTAAAGGACCTGACCTATCTGGTAATGCCGAGATTGATATTGATCCTGGGGCTTTTATCAGCGCCCCTGGTCATGCCGGACTTATATTGGCAAAGAGTGATCTGCATGGCATGTGTCTTTGCCCTGCTTTCCCTCTCCTTTGACTTTCTTGCCCATTTTACAGGGCTGGTCTCACTGGGGGGCGCTCTTTTTATAGGGCTGGGGGGGTATATCACCGGATATTTGAACGTTCACATGGGGATGCATCCTTTTCTTACCATTCCCATCGCCACCACCACAGGAGCGATTATCGGCGCTCTTCTGTTACTCCCGTGCCTTTCTCTCAAGGATATTTATTTTGCCATCGTAACGCTCATGTACCCCCTTTTGCTGGCCCGGATCATCCCTGCAATGAATATACTCGGCGGCACGGACGGCATTGTCGGGATTGACACATTCCCCAACATATGGGTTTCATCCTATCTGGTGATCGCTGTGACCCTTCTTGCCCTGTTTTTTCTGCGAAGACTGACTAATGAAGATTACGGAATGGTGTTGCGCAGTATCAAAGACAATGATCTGGCCGTTCAAGCCTCCGGCATCAATATAACACGCTATAAGATACAGGCCGTATTGATGGCGTCGGCATTGGGCTCTTTTTCCGGGGCGTATCTTGTTCACCTGTATGGGTGGGCCGGCATCTCCCTTTTCGCCCTGGATTTTTCAATTCTTCCTATTGCGGCAACCGTCGCGGGCGGGGCCGGGACCCTTGTGGGGGCGGTGTTGGGCAGCCTCATCCTGACTCCTGTTTCAGAGTCCCTGCGGGATTTCGGCACGCTGAGGATCGTTTTCTACAGCCTTGTTTTACTGGGATTTATATTGTTCAATCCTGATGGCATGATGAATTATTTAGAGCGTAAATATCATCAGTTTGAGCGATGGAAAGAGGTGTGAAGGTGAGCAAGGATATATTGCTTCGTGCAAAAGGTATCTGTAAATCCTTTGGGGGCGCCACTGCGGTCCATGATGTCTCTTTTGATTTAAAAGCGGGTGAAATCCTTGGGATCATGGGTCCAAACGGATCCGGGAAAACAACGCTCATCAATATCATTACCGGTTTTGTAAAACCGGATTCCGGCGCGATCTATTTCAGGAGAAAAAAGATCACAAAGAAAAAACCGTATAAAATCGCGAATATGGGTATTGCCCGAACCTTTCAGAACATAAGGCCCTATTACTCCCTGCCCGCCTTTAAAAATCTCATCGCTCCCTTATGCTCACCCAGGGTGAAAAGAGCCGGTGGCGGGAAGCTCGGAGACCGGGATGCCGTGGCCATAGATATTTTAGAGGAGATCGGTTTTGAACGCGACTCCTATGTCCCGTACAAATCGGCGTCCGCGCTTCCCCAGGGTTATCTCAAACGTCTGGAGCTTGCCCGCTGTATCGCATTAAGGCCTGAAATCATTATCGCAGACGAGCTTTTTTCCGGATTGAGCATGAGTGAAATCGCCACCATGCTTCCCATCGTGGAAAAATTGCAAATAAACGGCGTCACAATCATTATGATCGAACACAGGTTAAAAGAGCTTTTTATGGTGGCCGGTCGTATCATCGTGATGAATTTCGGCGTAAAAGTCGCCGAAGGACGTCCTGACGCGGTTATGGAAAATGAGGCGGTAAAGGAAGCATATTTTGGAAGGAAGAAAAGAGAAAACAATTGAATACATGTTGGAGACCCAGAACCTGATGGTGTTTTATGAAAACGCCCTGGCCGTCAACAACGTCGATATGAAGGCCCGAAAGGGTAAAATCACCGGTATCTTCGGCGCCAACAGCGCCGGCAAATCCACCCTGATGTATGCGCTTTCAGGCATTATTCTGGATATCAAAAAAAAGGAAAAAATGAGAGGCGGAGAAAGGGTATCCGTTTTGGGTGATATTCGGTTTAACGGGGAAGATGTGACGCGACTAAAAGCGAGTCTAAGGGCAAAAAAAGGGCTCGTGCTCTGCCCGGAGAGGCGACGCGTATTTTCCGAAAGCAGCACATTGACGAATCTGAAAATGGGGGGCTATCTGGCAAACAGGGCGCAGCGTTCAAAAACCCTCGATTATGTGTTTGCGCTTTTCCCGAACCTGAAAAGATGGAAACGGAAGGCGGCGGGATTTTTAAGCGGCGGGGAGCAGCAGATGCTGGCCTTCGGCAGGGCGCTGATGGCCCAGCCAAAATTATTGCTGCTGGATGAGCCGCTGATGGGGCTAAGCCCGCTGATGGAAGAAAAACTTGTGGATGCCATCCGGGATATCAATACAAAAACCGGCGTCACGGTTGTAGTGGCGGAACAGTACGCCAGGCCGATACTGCCTGTTATCAACTTTGGCTATGTGCTGGAAAACGGAGCCGTTGTGCTGGAAGGAAGCGGCCGGGAACTGATGGAAAATCCGGATATGAAGGCCGCCTATTTCGGCATATGAGCCAAATGTAATTTTTTTCACAGACCCTTATGTCCGCTTCTATAAAGGATTATTTTTATGCCTCATCCAAAAGGAAATAAAGAATTTATCTTCAGCGGAATTGAAAGAAACGCTCGCCGACATCCCGAAAGACCGGCGCTTATCTTTTTGGGCGAAAAAATATCCTATGGCAGCTTGAAACTCTTTATTGACCAATTTGCAACCGCTCTTCATGATCTGGGGCTTCGTAAAAACGACAAATGTCTGCTTTACATCCCGAACTGCCCACAGTGGGTGATTGCGTATATGGCTCTGCAAAAAATCGGCGCTGTGCCGGTTCCCATCTCTCCCATCTACACACCGAACGAAATTGAGTACCTGATCAATGATTCCCAATCCGAGACGGTGATCTGTCAGGATGTGAATTTTGGGTATATTGAGCGTGTTTTTCACAAAACATGCTTAAAAAGGGTGATTGTCACAAATCTTGTGGAATTGCTTCCCTGGTGGAAAAAAACCTTGGGACGGCTTTTTAACAGGGCCCCCGGGGGCGCGGTCGCCAAAAATCCGGAGGTCTATTTCTTTTTAAGGCTTCTCAATCAATACCCGCCCGATCCGCCGAAGGTTGCGGTGAATCCGTCAGATCATATCGCCTATATCCTGTATACGGGTGGAACGACCAGCATGCCAAGGGGCGTGCCCGGAAGTCACAAGACACTTCTTTCATATAAAGACGGCTACGATGAAATGACCCAGGATTATCTTAAGGATGGCAAAGAGACCCTTATTCTGGCCATTCCCCTTTTTCATATCATGGCTCAGGGAACCATCATCGGGCTTGCTCTTAACAGGGGAAACACGACGGCGCTGATGCCGTTTCCCGAGATAGATCCGATGCTGGAAGCCATTCAAAAATATAAAGCAACCCTGTTTATCGGGGCGCCGGCGTTATACCGGTTGATATTGGAAAACGACCGATTAAATCAATACGACTTGTCAGCCTTGAAGTATTGCTGGGTGGGCGGGGACATGCTTCCCAGACAGATATACAGACAATGGAAAAGAAAATTCGGAATGCCCATATACCAAACCTACGGGACAACAGAGGCATTGTTTATTTGCGGAAGTCCCCTGGGAGAAGAACCGCCTGAAGGGAGTATCGGACGTCCGTTCTCATTTATTAAACACAGGATCGTTGATCCGAAAACACTGGCGCCGGTTCCTTTAAATGCGGTGGGAGAGCTTCTGACAACATTTGAATTTTGTGCCCAAAGTTATTGGGATAAACCTGAAGAGACAAAAAAAACATGGGTGGAGATCGACAATGAGAAATGGTGCCGGACCGGCGATTATATCCGAATGCGGGATGACGGTCTGTTTTACTATGTGGACAGAATAGCCGATATCATTAAATATAAAGGATACAGGATTTCCTGTTCCGAGGTTGAAGCTGTTTTAAAAAATCATCCGGCGGTTATGGATGCGTGCGTTGTCGGTGTTCCCGACACAGCCGTCGGAGAACGTGTCAAGGCCCTGGCCGTTTTAAAGGAAAATGCAAGAGGCATCAGTTCCGCCGAGCTGATGAGATGGTGCGGAACACGTCTTGCGCCCTATAAAATACCCAAGTACATAGAGTTTAGGGATATGCTGCCCAAGTCGAAGGTCGGCAAGCTGCTCCGACGGGAAATAAGAGATGAGGAACGGCGACGGATGGGAAAAGGCCGGGAATAAAAGTTCATATATTTTATTCGCGCTGTTATTCCAAACCGGGGGATAGAATGAATTCACCTTGCGCGAGTCACTGTTGACAATTTTTTTCCATAAAACTATATTGCCCGGAGCGTTGCAAAATCAAGGGTTGGGAAAATGCCCGGGTCATGGACCCATGGATTTAAACGATATGTGGTGTTCGGCGTTTCAGCGACGAATGTTTAACCGCTATCCGGGGACTTTGGCTTAGTCGGTATCATGATAACCGATAGATGCCGGCTCAAAAATGTTGCCCCGATCAATTTAAGGAGACACAATGAACAGCCCGAAATCGCAAGATAACATTTCAAAATCAGAAAAAAAATCTAAAATAATCATCATTGGCGCCGGCGCTCATGCCAAATACATCATTGATATCCTTGAGGAAATGAACTGTTTTGAAATTATTGGCTGTTGCGCAAGCGATCCCAGTCCCTCTGGAGAGGTGTGCGGATATCCATTTCTTGGCGATTTTAAAACGCTTTCAGAACTTTTTCAAACAGGCGTTCGCCTGGCTGCAATCGGCATCGGAGGGTGGACCGACAATCACTTACGGGAAAAGATTTTTAACATGGCAAAGGACATGGGTTTCAAACTTGTTAATCCTATCCACCCAAGAGCGATCGTCGCATCTAATGCGCGCATCGGTGAAGGGTCGAGCATCGGAGCCGGCGCAGTGGTAAATACGGAAGCATCGATTGGCAAAAACGTTATTATTGGAGCGGATGCCTTGATCGGCCACGAAACCGAAATCCATGACCATGTGCTGGTTTCAGGGTCAGTCAAGGTCGGGGCTCAACTTGTGGTGAAAAAACGGGCTTTGCTGGCTTTTGGCGCAACGATCGTCTCCCGGGTCAACATCGGCCGGGAAGCGCTTGTCGGGGCCGGCTCTGTTGTGATCAAAGACGTCGCCGACCGAACAAGGGTTTTTGGAGTGGCGGCGACACAGCGCGATTAGTTCGGGAAAAAAATATGCGCGACTTTAATTTTTTAATTACAGGCGGCAGCGGTTTTATCGGCAGTTCACTGGCAGAGCGCCTGCTCAAAACCGGCGCGACGGTTGTCTGTCTGGATATCAACAATAGCGACCGATTAACTTTTCCCGGCAAACAACTCAAACAAGTTAAAGGCGATGTGCTTGACGCGAAACGGGTCGACCATTGGGTCGGCCGGTGTGAAAGGGTGATTCATCTGGCGGCAATCGCAGGTGTGGATGAATACATCACTCGCCCTTTTGATGTGCTGGACGTTAATATTATGGGAACACGCAATGTGCTTCTGTCCTGCCTGAAGCGCCGGCGACCGGTTTTGTTTTCGAGCAGCAGTGAAATCTACGGAATGAATACAGGCGCGCTGGAAGAAACCAGCTCTCGTGTTTACGGGCCATCTTCAAATCATCGATGGAGTTATGCCATATCAAAATCCGCCGGCGAACATTATGCGTACGCGTTAGGCGAACAGGGTCTTATTTTCGCGATTGTCCGCTATTTTAATGTTTACGGCCCCAAGTTGGATTCCCCGGGCTCCGGACGGGTTGTCAGCAAGTTTATCGGCTGCATACAGGACCATCGTCCCCTGACGCTGGTGGATGGAGGCGATGCCGCGCGGACCTTCTGCTATGTGGACGACGCGGTTGAAGCGACCGCTCGTCTGGCGATGAAATTGAAACCGGATGCGCCTTTTCGCAATACCGCGGTTAATATCGGGAGGGATGAGCCCGCCACGATCAAAGAGCTTGCGGACATGATGATCCGCCTGACCGGACATCCGTATGGAACAAAGAATGTTCCGGGAGAAGTCTTTTTCGGCAAAGGGTTTGAAGAGATTCCGCATCGAATGCCTGATATTTCAAAACAACGCCAATTCCTTGATTTTGAGCCGAAGGTGGATTTGGAAGAAGGGTTAAAACGCGTTTTGAACCACTGGGACCTTCTGGCCGATCAGCAACGGGAAAAAAAACAACCCCCTGCTCCACGCCCCACATCGCTTATTCCGATGGTCCGCCCGTGTTTCGAGCCGGGCGATCGGCTGCTGCAATCGTATCAGCGATTATTGGCAATCGGCCCGGTGACAAACTGCGGTCCCCGCTTACAGAAATTCGAACAGGAAATCGCGGCGTATTTAGACGCGCCCGACGTAGCGGTCGTCAGCAGCGGTTCGGATGCGCTGTGCCTTTCCCTGAAAGCGCTGGGGGTAAAAGGCAAAGCCGTGCTGCCGTCCTATACCTTTATCGCAACCTTAAACGCTGTCACAGCATGTGGTCTTGATCCCATCTTCTGTGATATTGACCCGGACACATTCACACTTTCACCTGGGGAACTTCGAAAAATTCTGCGACAGGAGGAAGGTATCTCCTGTGTGATACCCGTTAATGTATTCGGCGTGCCGCCTGAAATGGAAAAGATAGCTCACATCAGCCATGCGGCCGGCATTCACATCTTATATGACAATGCGCATGGGTTTGGCACTCGAGTCGATAACAAGCAAATTATCTCCGATCCGATCATCCAAACCCTCAGTTTTCATGCGACAAAGCTGCTGCCTGCCATTGAAGGCGGCGCTGTTGTTTCTTTGGATGGTAACATCCTGAAAGAGATCAGACGCCTGCGCAATCATGGAATCGCCTCCCGGCCGACTGCATCCTCGGAAGGCATCAACTCTAAAATGGATGAGTTGCGTGCTGCTACGGGGAGTCATGTTCTCAAACGTTTCCCTCAGATGTTGACCATGCGCCGCGATTACGGGCGCCGCATTCGATCTTATATAACCGAATATGGAGATGGGATCTTCGTCCCGCAACGAATTCCGGACAATGTGGCGTCCAATTTTCAAAATATGGGCATCGTCTGTCCGGAAGCGGAACGTATTGGAGGGCTGAACATAATCTCAAAAAAATTGAAACGGTTCGGTGTTGAAAGCCGCTCTTATTTCAATCCTGCGCTGCATCATCTAAACGCATATGAGAACAAATTTTCTCTGCCGGTAACGGATAAAATTTGGCGCTCTTTGCTTTGCTTTCCGATTCACAGTGTTATGTCGCGGCAGGAATTGTGTCAGATTCGAAACGCGGTGCGCTCAACCGCGGCGGAATTGCGACAGATGCTTGACAGCACAACAAAAATACAACAATAATTTTTTTTGAAATCATGTGAATGATAGAACGGGAAAAAGCATGACATCAACAAAACCCACTGTTGAGTTCAGGCTTGTCGTCAGCGCAAACGAAAAGTATCTTCGAATGCTGAGATATTTTTTAGAATCACTCATGATGTTCGGCGGACCTTTGGCAAAATCGGCTCATTTTGTTGTATCAATCTGGCGGGACACCCCTTTTCGTGACTTAATTGCTGAATGCCCATGGCTCAATGAATTCCCTGTGACGATCAGGTGGCCGGATGTGGATTTATCGAAAAAATACAACTATCATGGGATCGTCGCATATCGGCTTTCTCTGGAATCAACGGCGGATATTATCGTTCTTTGCGATACGGATTTGCTTTTTGCAGGCGATTTCGACGCATTATTGTTGACATCTCATCTACAGCAAAAACTGCTTGGATTTGTTGCCCATGTATCGCCATTCAGGGTGGGCAACCTGTCACATAAAAACAATGATACCTGGTGGAAGCATGTTTTTGACGCTGCCGGATTGCCGCTGCCTGTATTTGGAGAGACGCATACCGGGTGGAATATGCGCGCATTTATGTTGAACGCGTCAAAAAGCAAATCTGATCAGCGAAATGAAATGTTGTCTTATAAACATTGTCCCTATTATTTCAACTATGGATTCGTCGTGTCTCCCCGAAGCCACATAGAAAAGATGGGAAAAACGTTTGAGCAGGATTTGGAACATGTCGATACGGCGCTCGAAACATACTTTAAAAGCCAAATAGCCAATTCTTTATCGTTTGTGCGGCATCACATTCCATGTGGCGTTTTTTCATTAAACTATAACTATCCGTTGCATTTATGTGAGAAGGAGTTTCGAGCGATCAACCAGGACCCCGAAGGCCATAATGCTCCTGACGACATCAAAATTTTTCATTACCTGGGAGATGGGCGATTCACTGACGAAGATTTTTCAACAGAAAAAGCATTGGAAAAAGCTTTGAAAAGGCGTAACCTCAGCCCAAGTGAACGGGTATTTCAGAAACGGCTTGGCCGTATACACCATAAGGTAAAAAAAATGAACAATCCGGAATTCACTCAACTTCCCCAAAGGCTTGGAAAAACTATCCCTGATTACATGATCCCCTCCGCCTTTGTGATGGTGGAAAGACTTCCGCTGACCCACACAGGCAAAGTGGACCCAGATTCGACCCGTTTCTCTCAAAAGAGCCCCACAAAAAACGCAAGGATCGCCTGGAGAAACAAACCGCGCATCCAATGGCCGGCTTCTTCCCCCTTTATCATCGGAGGCGCGGAATTGTCCGGAACCACAATCAAAACGTTGAAAAGCTCCCCCATGTTAAAAGAGCTTGAAGAATGGATTCCCATATACCTGTCCTACTGGGCGGCCCCCCTTCCCCCGGGCATTGAAAACGCGATGAGTCGGCTTCTGGAGGATCTCCTTGGAGAACAGATCCCGGGTTTTAAAAAAAAGGAGACGCCGGAGACCTGGGGATTTCAATTTCCCGGGTCCATATTTCTGCTGCCATTTTTGAGCCGAAAATTTCCCCGCATGAAATTCCTTCATGTGATAAGCGATGGCCGAAAAACCGCTTTTAATCAAAATCGGGACGAACTGAAAAAAATCGGCGCCTCGCTTTTAAAACCACGGGAAAAATCGTGGGAAACCCCTTTTATATCAATGGCTATGTGGAAACGAATCCATATCATGGCGGCCCGGCACGGAGAAACCGTGATGAAGGACCGCTATCTGCGGGTCAGGGTTGAGGATTTTATTCATGACCCGGCGCCGGCGACAAAACGATTGCGGCGTTTCCTGGGCCTTTCCGGCGACATTAAAAAAATCGCGCCCAAAAAAATCATTCAAAGCCCGGCGACTGGGCGTTGGAAATCAAACAGTCATTCAACCCTAATGGCTTTAAATATAATCGGAAAACCCGGCCTGGAAAAATTCGGATATATGTCACTAAACGAAAAAATTTTAAAAACCCCCTTGACTCATGCTGGAAAAATTAAAGGAATAAGATACCAGCGGGAAAAAATTGGCTCCAATCTAAAAAAACTAAAAAAAGAATTTGGCGCCTTTCCTGAATATTCCGCATCCATGTCTTCAAGTCCGCCTTGCCGGGAAATGCGGCGCGGCGACGCGGATCATGTAAAAATTGTCTCCATCCATGTTCCCAAGACAGCTGGAACCGCTTTCAAAGAAATATTGACTCAAATCTTTGACCCGCAAAGAATTTACTTTGATTATGACGATCCCGAATTCACTAAAGATCAAATATTAAGAAGACTCAATAAAATATCACATCGGGAACTGGAATCTATTTCCTCTGATAAAAAAGCGATTCATGGACATTTTTTTGTAAAAAAATATGAGAGATTTTTTCCCGGGGCAAAAAGGATTGTGTGGCTGAGACATCCGCTCCTCAGGTTTATTTCATTGTATTTCTATGTTACAAAACCTCAAATGAAAAAAATCAACCCCTTTTTATATGGAATGTTGTTTGAAAAAAAATTAGATATTATTGAATTTATTAAATCTAAAACGTGGAATGACAAAAATTGGAACTTCTGCGAGGGAAGACCGTTATCGAATTTTTATTTTGCCGGAATTCAGGAATTTTTCGCCGAAGACATGAAAGAGTTAAGCCGCATACTGGACTGGCCCCCTGTCACTGTCCCGCGATTAAATCGCAACAAAACTTCAAATTATCATAAAAGAATCCTGGCCATATTCACGGATGAGAACATCATAAACGCGCTGTTATCTTCCCCTGTGTTCAAGAAAGAACTGGCGCTGTACCAATGGGCTTTGGATTTGCGTTCAAAACGGCGCGGAGAAAAACGAATATCCCATCACGAAATACTGGAAAAAGAGATCGCAAATATAGCGGCCCGTCAAACCAAAAAAGAAATGGACGCTCTGAAAAGCGGCTGCGAAAAAATTCACCGGCATCTTCCCAACTCAAAAGTCAAGCAGAATGAAATCGCGCCGATAGTGGAGTGGAATTCAGCGAAAGAGGCCAGTTTCTGAAAAAACAGCCTTATTAAATCTGGCAGGGAACAACGATGACAAAATCAAACCTCGAACATAACGCTTTGATCATTCTCGGCGCGCCCGAAAGCGGGGCGTTCGCACTCACCCGGACCCTGAATCTCCTGGGGGTTGACTTGGGAAAGGGAAAAATGATTCCCGCCGACCGGCGCCACATTTTCGGTTGCTGGCAGAACTCCGAAATCACAAGAGAAAACGAAAAGCTCCTGGACAATCTTTATTCGGGGTTTGACGACATATGTCCCCTTCCGGATGGCTGGCAGGCGGCTTTTCCTGTTTTATCCCACAAACAGCATATTTTGAATATAATAGAGCGGGATTTCATGGACGCCCCCCTGTGGGCTGTCAAAGACCCTCTCATCTGCCGTCTGGCTTCCCTGTGGCAAAATATCCTGGATGAAATAAAGGCCCGCCCCCTTTATCTGATCATGGTCCGGAATCCCATGGAAGCGGCGGCGTCTCTTTCTGAAAAAGAAGAATTTCCCCTCGGCAAATCATATCTTTTGTGGCTCAGATACATGCTGGAAGCGGAAAAGGCCACGCGGGGAAAAAACCGAATTTTCGTTTCATATGAAAGTCTTCTGAACAACTGGAAAGAGGTGGTTAAAAAAATAGAGCAGACATTCGACCTCTCATTTCCTGTGGACATGGAAGAAGCGGCCCCGGACATCGAAAATTTTCTGCACGGCGGCCTCCGGCGCCACATTTTTGATGACGCGGCCCTGGAAAACGCCGAGGGCATCTCTCAACCGGTCAAAGACGCCTATGCGGCCCTGAAAATGGCTGAGAAAGGCTATGAAAAGAAATGCGCCGAAATCATGGCCGGCGTCCATGCCGAACTAAAAAAAGCCGATCTTTTGTATCTTTCTTCTTTCCAGGAACTGCGGGATCGATACGAAATCACCCATATTTCCCTGACGGAGCGCAACCGGGACTTTGAGCGGATGGAAAAAGAATGGCAAGGCTCCTTTCATGAGGTGGCCGAAGAGGTCCGGGCATTGAGGGATGAATGGGCGGAAATCCGGGACGCCGGGCGTTTCGCGCCATCGTCCTCTCCTCCGGCAAAGGCCCCTTCCGGGGGCGGACTTTGGCTTCTTGGAAAAATCATCACCAAATGCTTCAAAAGCCCCCTGATGATGGTTTCCAGCCTGAGCGCCGGGAATTTCATCACGCTGTGGAAAGCCATGAGAGCGGAAGACTCGAGACATATCAATTCCAATATTGAAACATATCTCCAAGCCAAAAAAAATCGCGAAACATAAAAATTTACGAGTTTATTGAATTGAGTTTTATGGAAACAGATGAAAACAGGCTGAATCGTCGCGGTTTTTATTCCAGGAACCGTTTGTCGGCGCTCCACGCGATCCCGTTATCCTTAAAAAAATCAATGGCGGTTTTGTAAAAGCCCGCGGCGGAAAAAACAAAAAAAAGAACTTTGTCAAGAATCTCCAGTTCTTTGACTTCCGAAGCTTTTGCGAAAAAAGCTTTGGCCTCTGTCAGGGAGAATTTTTTCTTCCTGTTTTTCACTTCGCCGATAAGGGCGTATTGGTCATCAGTCGCTTTGGCAAAAACATCCACCTGCAGTTCTTTTTTATGAGCGGGAGAGGCGCTGTATGACCATATAGTGGAATACTCTGCAAACTGAAAATCATCGGGCAGGTTTTTCATCATGGATATATAAAGATCGTTCTGCTTGTATGCCCGATGTTTGAGGCGATTCATGATCACATATTCGGAAAATTCCCCTTTGTATTGGTTGAATCTCCCCAATACTTCTTTATACAAGGCTTTGTATTCGTCTTTTATCTTTTCCGGATTAAAATTGTCTATCTCTTCCTGATAAAAACCCCTGAATACTTTGTCGAATATATTATCCCTGACAGCATGATACTTGATACTGCTGCTCTGGCTGATTATATCGGCTTTTACAAAAGCTTTGAGTCGTTTTTCCAATTCTCCGTTTTTCACATCAATTTTCAGAGCTTCCGCTATTTCATCCCGGGTGACTTCTTTCTTTTGACAAATATATAAAATCATTTTCTTTCCGTTTATATCGTTTATCCTGTCAGTAACGGAAAGTATATATTCCATCCATGTCCCGCGTATGGCGCCGCTTTTGTGGCGGGTTTCGAAATCAAGAACATCGATTATTCCCTGCTCTGCGGTGAAATCTTTATCTCTGTAAACAGACTGAAAAAGGGAACTGATATAAAAAGGGTTTCCTTCCGTCAGTTCCGCGATGACGCATGCATTGTCATAATTTGTGGGAACCTGCATAATTTCGGAATAATTGAGCGCCATCTCAATGGCTTCATTTTTAGGCATATTGCCGAAATCGTCAATAATGAATCTGCCGGGCAACATTTTTTGCAGATCCTCCATCAGCCATCCCACCCAGCTCCCGGATACGAGCATGGGAGCATTTTTGTATTCGCAAGTATGCAGGTAGCTTCCGGCAAGCTCCGATAAGCGATCTTTGCATGCTTTATCCCTGAAAATATATCTGTTTATGAACTGGAATTCGTCAATCATCTGGAGAACGCGCTCGTCTTTGTATTGGGCTATGGATCGGGGGGCCTCTCTTGCTATATGCCACAATGTGTCAAAATATTCTCTTTTTTCCTGGCTTTCAAAATGTTCGATGTGTTTAACCAGAAAATCCAGACCCTCTTTTTTCGCGGCGTCGATTAATGTGTCATAATCATTAATATAATTGAGGTATCCAGGACTTCTGGATTTAAACGCGATATATTGACTTATGAATGTGAAAAAAAACTCCCTGGCAAAATCGCCTATCCATTGAGGTGTTTCCCGTATTTCAAAATAAAAAGGAACCACCTGGCCGCTTTGGTGAAATATGATATTGAAAAGCCGCTGCATTAAAGCCGATTTCCCGGTTTTCCTGCGGGAAATAATGGCTTTGCTTTTGGATATTTCCGGCTTAATCCCCTCCACCCATTTCAGCAAAGAGTCCAGCTCTCTTTTTCTTCCCGTGAAAAAGGCCGGGTTGCCTATTTTTTCTTTTAAATAAATTTTCATGGTATTTCCCTACTCAAAAAATCGTTTGTCGGCGCTCCACGCGATCCCGTTATCCTTAAAAAAATCAATGGCGGTTTTGTAAAAGCCCGCGGTGGAAAAAACAAAAAAAACAACCTTTTCAAGAGTCTCCAGTTCTTTGACTTCCGAAGCTTTTGCGAAAAAAGCTTTGGCCTCTGTCAGGGAGAATTTTTTCTTCCTGTTTTTCACTTCGCCGATAAGGGCGTATTGGTCATCAGTCGCTTTGGCAAACACATCCACCTGCAGTTCTTTTTTATGAGCGGGAGAGGCGCTGTATGACCATATGGTGAAATACTCTGCAAACTGAAAATCATCGGGCAGATTTTTCATCATGGATATATAAAGATCGTTCTGCTTGTATGCCCGATGTTTGAGGCGATTCATGATGACATATTCGGAAAACTCGCCTTTGTATTTGTTGAATCTCCCCAATACTTCTTTATACAAGGCTTTGTATTCGTCTTTTATTTTTTCCGGATTGAAATTGTCTATCTCTTCCTGATAAAAACCCCTGAATACTTTGTCGAATATATTATCCCTGACAGCATGATACTTGATACTGCTGCTCTGGCTGATTATATCGGCTTTGACAAAAGCTTTGAGTCGTTTTTCCAATTCTCCGTTTTTCACATCAATTTTCAGAGCTTCCGCTATTTCATCCCGGGTGACTTCTTTCTTTTGACAAATATATAAAATCATTTTCTTTCCGTTTATATCGTTTATCCTGTCAGTAGCGGAAAGTATATATTCCATCCATGTCCCGCGTATGGCGCCGCTTTTGTGGCGGGTTTCGAAATCAAGAACATCGATTATTCCCTGCTCTGCGGTGAAATCTTTATCTCTGTAAACAGACTGAAAAAGGGAACTGATATAAAAAGGGTTTCCTTCCGTCAGTTCCGCGATGACGCATGCATTGTCATAATTTGTGGGAACCTGCATAATTTCGGAATAATTGAGCGCCATCTCAATGGCTTCATTTTTAGGCATATTGCCGAAATCGTCAATAATGAATCTGCCGGGCAGCATTTTTTGCAGATCCTCCATCAGCCATCCCACCCAGCTCCCGGATACGAGCATGGGAGCATTTTTGTATTCGCAAGTATGCAGGTAGCTTCCGGCAAGCTCCGATAAGCGATCTTTGCATGCTTTATCCCTGAAAATATATCTGTTTATGAACTGGAATTCGTCAATCATCTGGAGAACGCGCTCGTCTTTGTATTGGGCTATGATTCTTGGGGCCTCCCGGGCTATTTCCCACAATTCGTCAAAATATTCCCTGTTTTCGGAATATTCGAAATCTTCGATATGTCGAGTCAAATGATCGAGCCCCTCTTTTTTCGCCGCTTTAATTAACAGATCATAATTATTTCGATATTTCAGGTATTCGGGCTTTCTTGATTTAAAGGCAATATATTGGCTTACGAATGTGAAAAAAAATTCCCTGGCAAATCCGCCTATCCATTGAGGCGTTTCCCGTATTTCAAAATAAAAAGGAACCACCTGGCCGCTTTGGTGAAATATGATATTGAAAAGCCGCTGCATTAAAGCCGATTTCCCGGTTTTCCTGCGGGAAATAATGGCTTTGCTTTTGGATATTTCCGGCTTAATCCCCTCCACCCATTTCAGCAAAGAGTCCAGCTCTCTTTTTCTTCCAGTGAAAAGGGCCGGGTTGCCTATTTTTTCTTTTAAATAAATTTTCATGGTATTTCCCCGGGTAATGATAAAACTCTTTTTTTGAATCTTTTATTATACAGCGCCTGAACGGAAAGTGAAAATTTGGATAATTCCAATGCGCCGTAACTTTTTTTAGATTAAAGATTTCTCGGGTTTATGAATTTATCACTTGCATAAAGGACCCATATTCATTATATAAATTTTTGTATTCAATGAAAAATAGTGAATTCAGCGCGATTCCTCACAATCGCGCCTTATGAGTAAAATCCGAAAAATCTTCAGAAAAAATGTTATGCGAAAAATCACAGAAATGCAACTGAAAATTGACCAGGTCCCCATTTCAGACATTGAAATTGATCTTCATTCCCGTGATAAAATTCCGCAATTATTGCTGGGATTGCAGGCAATAGACTCGAATCGAAAACTGCGCGATGACGTTTTTGAATTTTGAGAGGAGACGATCCCGCAAAAGAGATTGAAACGAATCAACCGGAGAAAGGGGCAGACGCCGCTGCGGCACAGCGCATAGAGTCAGCTGAACAATCCATATCCCCGGATCATACAGGAGAGGTCTGCCATCAGACGAAAAAAATCGGAAAAAGTAAAAATTTTCTTTGAGTTTATGGGGTTTATTGGGTTATAGAGTTTATCTGGTTTGTGGAGTTCATAGAGTTTATTGGGTTGTAGGGGCGGCCCCCCGTGGCCGCCCGTGTAGAGTTGAAAGTCGGAACCTGAGGGCTCGCTCAAAAATAACTTTACATTTTGGAAGCCAATTCATCCAGTCTGACTGCGTTATGAAAACTCGACATATCCCGATATGCCTCAAGTTTTCATGCCTTGTCAGACAGGCGACTTAACTCCCAAAATTGTAAACTAATTTTTGAGCGAACCCTAATCAAAAAGGATTTTTCCCATGCGTTTTTTCAACACAGCCGGGCCAAGCGTTTGCGAGCGGCATTACTGCATAGAGCCATTGGAGCGTTTTAACCTGGAGGAAATGTTGTCTTTAATAGACCAGCAAAAATACTTTGTCCTCCACGCGCCCCGCCAGACCGGCAAAACCACGTGTCTTTTGGCCCTGATGGATTACTTGAACAAGGAAGGCAAATACAAATGCCTGTATATCAATGTGGAGGCGGCCCAGGGCGCAAGAGAGGATGTTAGAAGGGGAATCAGGGCCATCCTCAACGAGCTGGGAACCATGGCCCGGCTGTTTTTAAAGGACGGCTTTGTTAAAGAAAATCAAAAAAACATACTCGAAGAAAGCGGAGAGGACGCCGCGCTTAATGAAATGTTGACCCTGTGGGCCATGGAAAGCGCCAAACCCATTGTTCTTCTGATGGATGAAATCGACTCATTAACAGGAGACACCCTGATTTCCGTCCTTCGCCAGATCAGGGCCGGATACGCCAAGCGCCCGGCCATGTTTCCCCAAAGCATTGTGCTTTGCGGAATTCGGGATGTGAGGGATTACAGGATTCATTCTTCGAGGCAAAAAGAGATCATCACCGGCGGAAGCGCGTTTAACATCAAAGCCAAATCCCTGCGCCTGGGGGATTTTTCAAAAAAAGAGGTTCAAACCCTGTATGACATACACACAGATGAAACCGGACAGAAATTTCATGATGACGCCATTGATCTGGCCTGGGATTTGACCCAGGGCCAGCCCTGGCTGACCAACGCCCTGGCCTATGAGGCATGTTTTGATATGAAGGAGGGCCGGGACCGGTCCATTCCCGTCACGGCGGAGATGATCGCCCGCGCAAAGGACAATATCATCTTAAGAAGGGAAACCCACATCGACCAGCTCTTTGATAAATTAAAGGAAGATCGGGTCAAAAGGGTGATCTCTCCCATTCTCACCGGAACCGAGATGGAAAATATGGCTTGGGATGACATTCAGTATCTTGTGGATCTGGGGCTTATCAAAAAAACAGGCAAAGGCTTTGTGATATCCAACGCCCTGTATATGGAGGTCATCCCCAGGGAATTGACCCTTATCACCCAGGAAAACCTGGCGCCGCGATTTGATCCGGCATGGTATGTCGCAAAAGACGGCGTCATTGAAATGAAAAAACTGCTGGAAAAATTTCAACAGTTTTTCAGGGAAAACTCGGAAGTGTGGATCGAGCGCTTCGATTACAAGGAAGCCGGCCCCCAACTGCTCCTGCAGGCGTTTTTGCAGCGCGTCGTAAACGGCGGGGGGTCCATATACAGGGAATACGGCCTTGGCAGAAGGCGGACTGATCTTTTGCTCGTGTGGCCCCATGACAAAGGCGAAAAACGGATTGTGATCGAACTCAAAATACTTTACAAAAGCCTTGAAAAAACGATTGCCGAAGGGCTTGAGCAGACGTTCCAATACATGGACCGATGCGGCGCCGAAACGGGCCATCTGGTAATTTTTGACCGGGAAGAAAACAAATCCTGGGACGACAAGATATTTTACCGGAAAGACACATTTAAAGGATCGCCCATCGGGGTTTGGGGGATGTGAGTTTGAGTTTGTTGAGTTTTTTGGGTTTGTTGAGTTGATAGAGTTTTTAGAGTTTATTGGGTCGCAGGGGCGGTCGGCGGCCGCCCTCGTGTTTGTTGCGTTTATTGGATTTAATCAAAACAAAGGGTGTGATTTTATGCGAAAATGCATATTGGTTTTGGGAATGCACAGAAGCGGCACATCCGCCCTGGCCGGGATACTGGACCGGACGGGGATCCACCTGGGGCCGGAGCTGCTTCCCCCCGGGCCGGACAATCCCAAAGGCTACTATGAAAACAAACACATCAACCTGTTCAACGAAAAAATCCTGAAACAGGTCGGCTCTTCATGGGATGACCTGTTTTTTTCCGACGATCAAATCCATCAGGTTCTGGAGCATGAGGACGAGTTAAAGTCCGTCATTTCAGAACAGTTTGGAGACCGACCGGTTTTTGCCATCAAGGACCCGAGAATCTGCCTGCTGTTTCCCCTGTATGAAAGGGTCTTGAAAACGCTGGGCGCGGACATCCATGTCCTCATGGCCTTCCGCCATCCCCTTGAGGCGGCCCGGTCGCTTGAAAAAAGAAACGGTTTTTCCATCGAAAAAGGCTTGCTTTTGTGGGCCGGACATTTTCTCCGGGCGGAATATCACAGCCGGCCATACGGACGGATATGGATCGACTTTGACGATCTGGTGAAAAATCCCTGTCTCGCGGCGGATCAAATCTCGGGAAAATGGGGCCTTGGCCTGTCCGACGCCATCGCCCGGAGAAAAAAAGAAATCGAAGATTTTATTGATCCCGGCCTGAAACATCACCATGTGTCACCGGGAAAAGTCCCCGGGAATCAAACATCCGGGGATGACACGGCTGACGGAGTTCCTGATTTCATTCAAAAAATTCTGAAATTCCGAAACGATTTTGACAGCGTGCTCGCGCTTGAGACATTGGATTCCTTAAGGCGGGAATTTTCCCGGTATGAGGCCCTGCTGCATCCCCCGGAGCTGAAAAAACTTCCCGGAACCATTCATACTAATAAAAAAATCATGACGAAACAGGCCGAGACACTGAAGGCCAATGAAAAAATCAGAACCCGGCAGGCCGAAACCCTCCAAGTCAATGAGAAAACCATCGCCAAACAGGCCGAAAGCCTTGAAGCCAATCAAAAAACCATGGCCCGGCAGGCTCAGACCCTGCAAGACAAAGAAAATATCCTGGCTCGGCAGTCAAACGCTCTGGAATCCAAAAAAAAAGCCATAGCCGAACAATCACAAATCCTGCGAGCCAAAAAACTCCGGATTCAGGATATGGAAAACAGCCTTTCTTGGCGATTAAGCAAAAAATGCCTTAACTTTGGCCAACGCCTTTTTTTTATGCGGCCTATCATCTCAAAGGCCATGTCTTTTGATAAATGGCTTAAAGCGCGCCGCGACGTTAGAATTCCCCCGGAAAAGAAGCGTCTTTGACAAATAAAAAAATCCGCGTTTTTTTTGGGTCTGCTCCAGAAACTCCAAAAAAAATAAAATCATCTTTGGCCCGAGTCCCGACCTTTTATTCGTTTTTTTCTAACATTTTAATTTTTTTATATAAACAATTTGCGTTTGCGCTCCATGAATAATCTTTTACCGTATCCAGAGACAAATTAAATTTTTGATCCAGCGCCCCTTTCCTCCAGTCGGCATATGCGATTTCCAAGGCTTCGGCTATCTGATCGCTCTGGTTATAGACGCTGATTCCTCTATTCAGTTTATTCAACAACAAAGAGATATCATCATCAGGGCGCCCGGCAATATGAAAAACAGGTCTTTGGGCGCCGAAGTACTCGAATAATTTGCCCGGCGTCTGATATGATTGTCTATTCCCAATATTGACAAGCATCGTCGCCTGTTTCTGGAGCCGCCGGCATTTAGCATGATCTGTCACCCCCAATAATTTGATTTGAGGGCATACACCAAAAAATAACCAATTAAACCGACTTGTGTCCCCGATTATGATTAATTTTATTTCAGGCAAGGCTTTTAATGCATGAATCAGCTGTGTGGGTTCCCTGAAACCGGGGTAAAAATTCCCGGTAAAAAGCAGAACAAATTCGGAGCGAAGCATTTCGTCAATATCGGTTTGATTCATAACGAGAGTTTAAAATCCCTGGCGGATAACCGTGAATTTGTGCGTGGGAATGCCATGTCGCTTATTAAACAAAAAAATCAGTTCTGGCGTTGTCACAAGGATATGATCCGCCATTCGGCATATTTTTTTTTCCATCATTTTATCGAGGGGCAAACGCCATTTCGGGGTATAGGGAGTGATCAGCGGATCAGCCATATCCAGTATCCATGTCTTGTTTCGGTGTTTTTTTTTATTCAGCCAACCCAGCATCAGATTGACCCCGGGTTCATATGCGCTGATCACAACATCAAAATCATGTTGTTTCATCAAGCGTTTCATTGCGATCCATGCAAAAGGTAGCCACTCAGTGCGGACATCCGGGAATATCACTTGATTCAAAATTTGCCTTAAACACAAATAAATTTTTGTTAATAAACCGGTTTTTCCGGTCAAAAATGTGGGAAAGGTCTTCTGTTTTTTTCTCATTCGGGTGGCCAGCCAACCCGACAAACCAATAAATGGCCCGGGGAAAACGCGGCGCACCTTGATTTTCTGATGAATTACCCCTGAAAAACCCCATATATCCTTGATATCGGCTGTCAACACATGCAGTCTCAAGTCATCATGGGCGGCCACCAGTTCATTGGCCAGGTAAAACCAGCGAAGCGACTGGGGCCCCAATATGGGGGGGTATTCATAGGCAATGAGGAGCAATTTCATTGATCCTCGCTTTCGGCCAAATCCCGTTTTAAAATTTCCACGATTCGACCGGCCGCATGCCCGTCACCATAGGGAGAAATGCCTTTAGCCATTTTTATATACTCATCCTTGTCATCCAATATTTTTTGTGCTTGGGACACAATTCGTTCAGTTTCCGCGCCCACCAATCTCGCCACGCCTTCCCGAACGCCTTCGGGTCGTTCCGTTTCGTTTCGCAGAACAAGGGTCGGTTTTGCAAAAAACGGCGCCTCTTCCTGAACGCCTCCCGAATCGGTGAGAATCATATAAGATTTCTTCATTGCCATGATAAACGACATATAATCCAACGGGTTTGACAAAAAAAATCTTGGATGACCCATCAATGCCTTATGGCAGGACAATTTTGTGGCATCGGTATTGGGGTGCCGGGGATAAAGGACCTGGATGTCTTTATTTTTCTCCAACAGTTCCAAAACAGCCCGCATAATTTTCCCCATGGGCTTGCCAAAATTTTTACGTCGATGGACTGTGAGCAATATAAAACGCTTATTTGGGGCCAATGGCATATCAAGGACGCGTTTCTCTTTCTTCACTCGGAGCAGGGCGTCTATCACCGTGTTTCCGGTAAAATGAATATGTTTTTTATTTATGCCTTCAGCCAACAAATTTTCCCGGGCGCTTTCCGTCGGGGCAAAATGCCAGCGCGCCAAACGTCCAACGACAACTCTGTTCATCTCTTCAGGAAAGGGATCCGCCAAATTCCCCGTGCGCAACCCTGCCTCAACATGCCCAAAAGGAACATGCCGATAAAAACTTGCCATAGCCGCTGTCATCACTGTTGTCGTATCCCCCTGGGCCAAGACGGCATCCGGCGTTTCAGCGCAAAAAACCTTGTCCAGTTCCGTCAGCAGTTTCGCGGTTAATTCCGGAAGAGTTTGATGGGGTTTCATCAAATTTAAATCCAGATCAGGCGTTATTCCAAATAAGGACAACGCCTGATCCATCATCTCTCTGTGCTGGGCAGTGGCCACCACACAAACTTTTGCCCATTTTCGATTTTTTAGCATAAAAATAACCGGCGCCATTTTTATGGCTTCTGGCCGCGTGCCGATGATCGCGATTATTTTTTTCAAACTTTATTCCATTTCCTTTCAATTAACGATGACTTTATGGCCTTCAAATAATTCCATTTTTGATTCATGGAACCCGATATGAATTCCCGCCTGAAAATTTCCCGGCGAATTTGCCTTTGATATTTCTTTGCCAGCGGACTCGTGGTCTTATTGTGATCCATTGGTTTTCTTTCCGCGACATAAGACTGAATGAGCAAATGTTTAAAATCCTCAAACCGCACAAGCGCCCTTTCAATATTGGGATCAAGACGCCCGGTTTGTTCACGGAAAGCTGAAAAATCACGTTCAAGTTTGGCCCAATAGGCCAGAAGCGAATCAGAAAGAATCCAGTTAAACCCGTGTTTTTTCAAAAAGTATTTTTCATTTTTCCTAAAAAGGGCATAATAATCATCATGGCTGAAATGCTTGAATGAAGCCCCCCCCATGTGGTAAACAAAACAATCTTCGAGCACAGCCGGACTTTGCCGCCTTTCTTTCATGACTCGCAAACAAAAATCATCATCCTCAAACATTCCGATGCCGAATTCTTCATCCAGATAGCCGATTTCCCCAATCAATTCAGCGCGCATCGCCACACAAAAAAAACCCAGTCGATGCGTCTCAAACCATATTCCTTTATTTCTGGAGGTATATCCGGCCGCGATCTTTTCAAAATTTTGTCGATTTAAGCCTCTCAATTCAATGCGTTGCTCATTTCCGGCGAAATTGGTGACAGGCCCCGCCAGACCAATATTGGGATGGGTTTCAAGCGCATTCACCAATGGGCCCAGCCAACCGGCGGGCGTCAGGGTGTCGTTGTTCAGCAAAACAATATACCGACCGCGAGCCATCCTGATTCCGTCATTATTTCCCCCGGCATAGCCCCTGTTCCATTGATTGAGTTTGACCCTGATCTTTCCGGGGGAACTTTCCAGTTTTCTTAAAAACCCGGGGGTGTTGTCTGTGGAGGCGTTGTCCACGACAATGAGTTCGTTTTTCCGCAAATCGGTATTTTTAATGACGCTTTCAATACAAAATTTTGTGGCTTTTTCCAATTGATTGAACGTTAAAACAATAATGCTGACAACAGGCGTTTCCATTTTTATGTCTATTTTCTAAAGATGCCGGCAAGTTTACGGTCTATGGATTTGCGAATTTTTCCCAATCGACGAGTCAGTTTTCCTCTTAATCGCCAATGGTCGCCTTGGAACTCCGCCTCGGCAGCCCCTTGTGAATTCATTGATATAAAATCGGTTTCAAAATGTTTTAATTGAAAAATCGCATTTCGGAAATGAGTAAGACGCACGCGTATGGATTCAATATGCCGTGATTTTTCCGAGCCCCCGGTTTCATAACTTTCAATATCTTTCTCGAGTTTAGCCAGGAAGGCTTCGGCAATATCCCCAAACCTCCATTGGATATTGTGTTTTTCACAAAAATATTTTCGATTTCGATCAAATAAAGCCTGGTATCGCGCCGGGTCAAGTTTTTTAAAAGACGAGCTTCCTTTATGAAAAATAAAACACCCTTCAGTGACGCACACCGAAAGCCCCAAATCATTTTTCACCCTCAGGCAATAATCGTCATCTTCAAACAGTCCCATCCCAAAAGCCTCATCAAGAAAACCGATTCTTTCAGGCACCCAGGACGGCATGGCGACACAAAAAAATCCGACTTTTTCCGTTTCAAACAAACTGTTTCTTCGCCGGTGGGTATACACCCGGGCCACTTCACAATAATTTTTTTCCGTTATCCCGGGAAGTTCAACGCATTGCTCATTCCCCGCATAATTGGTGATGGGCGACAACAAACCTGTTCCAGGATTTTTCGCCAGGATATCAGTCAACTGTTCCAGCCAGCCTGGCGTCGCCAGCGTGTCATTGTTCAACAACGCAATATATTTCCCTTCCGCCAGCTTCATTCCGTCATTATTGCCGCCCGCATACCCCCTGTTGGTTTTGTTCAGGCAAATTTTAATATTGTCATGTTCAGCCATCAATCCCCGCAGATATTGGGGGGCGCCATCCTCTGAAGCGTTGTCCACAACGATCAGCTCAAATTTTTCCGGATCGGTATGTCGATAGATGCTTTCGATGCATGGCCGGGTTGTTTTTTCTAATTGATTAAAGCTCAACACAACAATGCTTGCCAATAACGGTTTCATCAATAATCCTGCCCTTACTCGCTTAAATTTAAAATACGCCGTTGGAAAACAGCGCCTTGACTCTGCTGTCCCATGAGTTTTCCTTTGCCATGGAGATCCTTCTTTCTATGAGAGCCGGATCATCTTTCTCCTCAATCGCTTTTTCCAATTTTATCAAAAACTCTTCTTTATTAGAAGCCGTATAACAAACCTTTCCATATGGGCGCAATTCAGGCAAATCCACAGTCACAACTGGTTTCCCGGCGCTTAAATATTCATAAAATTTGACCGGATCAGTGGCAAGGGTCAGGGAAATCATCTTAAAAGGAATCACGCACACATCAAAATAAGCCAGATACCCGGGCAATTGTTTGTAATCTTTTTCTCCCAGAAAATGGACATTGCTTAGCCGGCTGCAATTTTTGATGTCGCAACCAAAGGTATCGCCAATTAAAACATATTCCCATTCCGTTTTTTCCCTTGCGCAATATTCAATGATTTCAGTATCAAACCAGTCGGATATTGCCCCGTGATAACCGATGACGAGGCTTTTTCCCAGATGATCCAAGGCTCCATTTTTAACAGGGGAAAAAAAATGTTCAAATTCCGTTCCGTTTTTTATTTGGATGACGGCGGGATTAAGGCCATTGGCTTTTTCTTTTAAGATATCCGATGTGACGATGACTATGTTGGATTTTTGAATCAGAATTTCCTCGCCTTGGATCGCTTCTTTTGTATTGGTTGAGAATCCGCTGTGATCGTCCATACAGTCAAAAACCATTTTACCTCCAAAATTCTCCTGTAATTTATAAGCCACATGACTCCATCCCGGGAAGTGAATGAGATAATATATTTTCTGCGGCCGAATTTCTTCTAACATGGAGGCCAATCCAAAATAAATATTCTCTAAATTGTCTCCCCTGGGCATATCCGCATAGATATTTAAAGGGCCTTCGCTATGCAGGTATATTTGATAAATATGATCTTGAAGTCCAACGGTTGCCACATCCCGACCCGCGTCAATGGCGTTTTCATAAGCCCGGCCTTTTTCCAGAAGACTCATGGCGATATATATCACTGTAAAATGACGCTTTGACAACCTGCTGACAATCTGCTGCGGCCTCTGCCAGCGAAATTTCCAGTCAATCACAGGGAAGACGACAATCAGATTTCCATTATTTTGATGAAGAGACCGTTTGACTTCTTCATATTTAGCGTTATTTTGATTTTCATTTCCCTCCCGGGTGAAAAAAGGGGTCGCTTTTTCAAATATTATTCTTAAAAATATTCGCTTTAATATGTTTGCGGCGGCAAGGAAATTTATATAAAACCGTTTAATCTTCTTTGACATTTTCTCTCTCTTCAGGGTTTGATGATCAGCGCTCCGATGGCCACTCTGGCCGGCAAAGCGGGCTGCCCCATGTGAGAGCCTGAAAGGGAGTGGCAGCAGGCGGATTCAAATTCTTCCCATGGGATGAATTGGGCCATTTTAACCCGTCGGTTGCCGCTTCTGACACACTTTCCGCACCCTTCTTAACAGCTTTTTGAGTATTTTTTATGATATTCCTGAAACGGAAAAGTCGCCATGGGCGATGAAAATATTTTTCAAATTATTGATATTATAATAAAAAATTGACCAGCATGGGTAAAAAATCATGCTTATTGAGTAATTATTACAATTTCTTGAGGATATGTAAAGTCAGCAGTGTCCGGTTTAAATCGACCTCAATGCTATTATTTTCAACAATAACAAATGTTTAAAATTTATTTAGGGTGACAACGACTTGAAATTGGATTAAAATTCGTCTCTAATAAAATCAGCCGGTTAGAGGCACGAAATTCTTTTTTTCAAGCTTAACCGGACACTAATGATGTAAAGTATTTCTTTTTTGGAGGACAATTTGCCGAAAACCCATTTTATTCGCTACAGAGGTGAAACATATAAACTTTTGTTTTTTTAACAAATAAAATAATTATAATTTTCACAAAAAGGGTGCGGAATGTGAGTTCTGAGTTTTCCTGTTTTGTAGCATTTTTTTCCATTTTTATCAAAGGTTTATTTTTTTCAGGAAGTCATACTTACGAAAAAATTTAAAAATAATTTTGTTGAAGAAAATAAAAAACCGGTTTAAATTGACATTTTCAAATTGGTATTTTTTGCGCCGCTAACAGGACAATTTCCATTTTATTCTTTCGGACTCAGGGGGCGCGCGGGAAGAGGCGTCATATTGAACAGCCCTTTGGGGGTGGGCAGGCCTCAAGTCGAATTGCGGACATTCTATCGAAAGAGCTCGACAGGAAAGCATGCTTCTGAAAAATAAATCCATCATGAAATTTTTGACATTCATAAGCCCTCTTTTCACCCGACGCTACCTGATCCTGGAAATGGCCAAAAGGGAAATTTTATCCAAACATATCGGCTCTTTTTTAGGCTTTGCCTGGACATTCATCCATCCCGTGAGCGTTATTTTCATATTCTGGATGGTTTTCGGCGTCGGCTTTAAAACAAAAGTGGAGGGGGATATTCCTTTTTCCGTCTGGCTGGTGGCGGGCATGTGCGCCTGGCAGTTTTTTTCCGAAATCATATCGGATTCGGCCCAGTGTGTCATATCCAGCGCCCACCTGGTCAAAAAAACCGTTTTTCCATCCCAGGTCCTGCCTCTGGTCGTGATTTTCAAGGGAATGGCGGCCCATCTGGCGTTTCTTTTGATCCTTTTGATTTTTCTGTCGCTGAATGGAATGCCGTTTGGTTTATGCTATCTCCAGTTTTTCTATTACCTTTTTGCCGCGAGCGTTCTCGCCATGGGCGTCGGGTGGATGGCTGCGGGAATCGCTCCTTTTTTCAGGGACCTTCCCCAGATTGTGAGCGTGGCCATGAGAACCCTTTTCTGGTTCACTCCCATTGTGTGGAATATTTCCATCATGCCGGAAAAAATCAAACCTTTTTTCTATTTAAACCCCGTCTATTACCTGGTCAGGGGCTACCGGGATTCCTTTATCACCTTTGTTCCCTTCTGGGCTTATCCCCTTGACACCGCGTTTTACTGGGCTTTTGCCCTGTCCGCCCTGTGCCTGGGCGCTTTTGTTTTCAAAAGGCTTCAACCCCACTTCCCGGATGTTTTGTAGGGTTTATCGGGTGGGCTGGGTTGATTTCCTTCCAACCGGCGGCCCAGGGGCGAAATCATAGCCGTCCCGGGTGAGATTGGGACTGTAGCAGGGATCGTTTTCAATGGTCTTTTTCCATTTGGATTTCATAAACCGGATTTCACGGGCCAGGCGAAGCGCCCTTTTCGGGTGATGGTCCGGCCCCCGGGTGGAGGACTCATGGTGAGACAGCTCGGCGAAAGGGGTCCACAGGATTCGGTGGCCCATCTTTTCCAGGCGCAGGCAAAGGTCCACATCGTTGAACGTGACTTTAAGGCTTTTTTCGTTGAATCCCCCGGCCTTTTCAAAGACCCGGCGACGCATGACCATGCAGGCGGCCGTGACGGCGGAATAATTCTGGATGAGCCCCAGCCTTGGGTGGGCGTTCGGGGCGCCTTTGTCCATAAACCGAAAGGCGTGGTCGGCCAGCCCTCTGAGTCCCATGACCACGCCGGCGTGCTGAACGGAGCCGTCGCCGTAACGCAGCATGGCCCCCACGGCGCCGATTTCCGGGCGAAGCGCGTGGCCGGCCATTTCCTTAAGCCACCCCGGCGAGATGACCTCGATGTCGTTGTTGACAAAACCGATGATCTCTCCGGCGGCGCGCGCCGCGCCGATGTTGTTGAGCCTGGAATAATTAAAGGGGCCGGGCCGGCGAATGACTGAAATCCGGCTGTCTTTTTTGATTTCGGAAAGATACGCCAGGGTCTCGGGGTCCCGGCTTCCATTGTCCATGACAATGATTTCAACCGGTTCGTAATCGGTCCGGCCAAGCAGACCGTCCAGGGCCGTTCTCAGAAGATCCGCCCGGTCCCGGATGGGGATGATGAGGCTGACCAGGGGGGGATGAGACGGAAGGGGATAAATGGTCCTGAGGCCCCCCGGGACATCCACGACTTGGACGTTTTTTTTCAAACGTCTGAAATGGCCTTCCAGGGCCTTTCGCATTCCCCGGACCAAATCCCCGTCGGCGCTCTTTTGGTGAAACAGGGGGCGGGGAATATGGCAAAGGGCGTCCCACCCGAATTTTTCAATAAAACGCCAGGTCAGGTCATAGCCCCGGGCGCGGGAAAAACCCGGGGAAAAACCGCCCAGGGCGACGGCGGACTCCCGGTGATAGAAGGCCGAGGGGCCGATAAAATCAACGGAGGCCAGCAGGTCCGGGTTCCAGGAAGGCTTGAAACAAGGGCTGTGGCGGCGCCTGTCCCCATCCATTCGGTCTCCATTTATCCGGTCATGGTCCGTGTATATCAGCCGGATTCCGGGACGCTGTTCCAGCGCCTCGGCGACCCGGCCCAGGGCGTCCGGGGACCATTCGTCTCCAGGCGTCAAAACCGTGATAAAATCCCCTTTGGCGTCCGAAACAAGCCGGCTCAGCGCCCGGGCCGCGCCCGAATGATGGGAACAGGATATTTTTTTAATCCGCGAATCCCGAGCCGCGTATGTGTCCACGGTCGGGTCGCCGGCCTCCCCGCAGACCGACAGAACCTCCCAGTTCGGCCAGATCTGGGCCAGGACCGATTCCAAAGAATCCGCCCATTGGTCCGGGCCGGCGGTTTTTGAATGCATGAGCAGGGAAAAGACCGGGCCCCGGGGACGGTTTCGGGCCAAATCCCGGATTCGGGATATGGCGGAATCCTCCAGGATGTCGTATTTTTGGATCCAGCGCCCATACAAAACGGAATCCGGGTCAAAAACACGGGAAGGAGACCCGGCGTCCCGGGAAAATTTTGACCGGCTCGCCCGCCACGCTCTGAAAGAGTCGAAGACCCCCTCAAGACGCTCCCGCAACCCTTCCCGGTACGGAAATCCCATGGCCCCGGCCATGATTTTAATCAAGGCGTTCCCGATCTTCCAGGCAAACGAGCTGAAAACCGAACCGACATCCACCCGGACGGCGCCCATCCATTCCGCGAGCATGGCGATCTCCCGGTCCCGCTCCTCAACGGTTTTTTTAAGCGCCGCGATCTCTTCGCGGGCGTCTTTGTCCGATTTTGCGTCATCCGGCTTCACGAAACCGATCTCTCCATCGCTTTTTCAAACACCTCCCGGGTTTGGGCCGCCGTTTTCTTCCAGCTGAACCCTTTGGCCCGGTCCCGGCCCTTTTGTCTTAATTTTTCCCGAAAAAAATCATCCGCCGCCACCCGATCCATGGCCCCGGCGAGCGGCCGGGGATCATGGAGGTCATGGATAAAAAAAGCCGCGTCCCCCGCCACTTCGGGCAAAGCCGATGTGTGTGAGCAGATCACGGGACAGCCCAAAGACATGGCCTCCAGAAGCGGAAGACCGAATCCCTCGTAAAAGCTTGGATACACCAGGGCCAGGGCGTTTTGGTAAAGCGCCCGCAAAAGCGCGTCATCCAAATATCCCCGGACCACGATCCGCCGACCCAGGGACCGCCGGGCTTTTTCAAGACAGGATTTGTCCCCCCACCCCTCCCATCCGACGATGACCAGCGACGCGTCGTTTTTCGCCATTTCCAGGGCCTCCAGGGCCAGGGAGAGATTTTTCCGGGGCTCCAGGGTCCCGGCGAACAAAAAATACTTCTCCGGCCACTCTTCCCCCGAAGTCTCAGGCGGCAAACGCCCCGGTTTTTCCCTCCCGCCTGTCTCGACAAAAAAGGGATCGCAGGCCTCGGCGATGGCCGAAACCCGGGATGTCAAAAAGCCGGTTTCTTCGCAAAACTCCCGGCGGATATATTCGGAAGGGGTGATCACCTGGTCGGCTTTGAAAATTCTGCGCTTAAAAAAAAGATCGTGAAACAGCGCCCTGTCCCTTGTGTGCATGCGTTTGAGCTTTATCAAAGAAAGATCATGAAGGGTAAACGCCTGGGCGACATCAAGCCCTTTCAGATCGCAGGGAAAAAACCCGGCGTCATGATACACGTCGAAACGGCGCTTTTTTAAAACCCTTTTTAAATTTCTTTCATACACAAACAAAAAACCCACGCGCAGGGCTGTGACCATGGGAGCGGGAAGTTTCCATATGCGGTCCGTTTTCCGGATCCATTCATGGGGCCGGGCGCCGGCCGGCATTTTTTCACAGACCCGAAATCCGTCAAAATAAAAAACCTCCGTGTCCGGGAGGCGCTCCATCTCCCGGCAGAGGTTGGAAAGATACCTTGAAATGCCTGTGACCAGGCCTTTCAAAGGCGTGGCGTTGACCAGTATTTTCATGGAATCCTCATTTTTGAATCACAACCCGAAGCTGATACTCATCGGCGATAAACAGCGGCTCCTTTCCGTTGAACTCCAGCATCCCTTTGATGATCTTGTTGCGTATCCCCATCCCCATATGCTCCGCCAGGCCATAATCTTTAAGAGTCTGAACCAAAATCTGATTCCGCGCCACCCGGCAGCCCGCCTTCATTCTTTCAACGGTCACTGTGTTGGGAAGACTGCCCGGGCTGATCACCTCAATCCGGTCGGGAGAGGCGGGGCCATTGATCCCGGTCCACGATCCTGCTGGTGGAGCCCACACGGATGTAATAAGTCCGGTGAGGCCCTTTTTTAAGCGCATAGGGTTTGGACACGCCCGAATCCACCTCCACCACCGCCACAGTTCCGGAATCCATTTTCACTTCCTGATAAGAAGGGATCACCACAGGCTCCACCAGGTCCGAGGCGATGTTCATGGCCCATTCTTCAAGGTTTTCCTGATTCGCCCCGGCGATGGCGCCGTCATCCGAAACGCCCAAAAAAATGACGCCTCCCTTAAAATTGGAAAAGGCCGTCAGTTCCTTTGCGACGCTCTCGGGACGAACCGGCAGGGTTTTGAATTCGACAAACGAATTCTCCCCATTTCTGACCGCCTCGCGAACTTTTTCAGCCGACCATTTCATGGCGTGTTTTTATCCTTTCCCAAACAATTGATAACGTCTTAGAAAAAGGGCAAAATGCCCGAAACAAGTATAGGCAAACTCATGGGGAAACGTCAACGGATTTGTGGGAGGAATTTTGTACCTGAGATTTGACGATTTTATGATCTTATGATTTTCCTGAATCCACATTGTCGGTCAAATTCCATTCCGGTGTGATTCAACGGTGGGCAGGGGCGAAAATTTTTTCGCCCTTACGGTTTCAATTCCATTCTGGTCTGATTAAAAGTATACACACTCGCCGGCGAATATAAATAAGGCATCGGTTTCAATTCCATTCTGGTCTGATTAAAAGACGCTTGACGTTGAAGGTGGAACGGGGATTGACACGGGTTTCAATTCCATTCTGGTCTGATTAAAAGGGGGCCATCACCTTGGGGGATGGATCCAAACTGACAGGTTTCAATTCCATTCTGGTCTGATTAAAAGCCGGACATTTTTGTGCGCGTTTTTTCTTCCTTGAGCCGGTTTCAATTCCATTCTGGTTTGATTAAAAGTTGTCAAGTCTGTCGACGGGTATTACTTTTCGCATGGGTTTCAATTCCATTCTGGTCTGATTAAAAGGCAAGCAAAGAAAAAAACGCTGTCACTCTTCAACAAGTTTCAATTCCATTCTGGTCTGATTAAAAGCCCACGATGTGGAAGTCGCTGTAGACGTTTTCTGCGGTTTCAATTCCATTCTGGTCTGATTAAAAGGCAGAAATCGACAACCTCCCAGATGGAACCGTCGTGGGTTTCAATTCCATTCTGGTCTGATTAAAAGCCCACGATGTGGAAGTCGCTGTAGACGTTTTCTGCGGTTTCAATTCCATTCTGGTCTGATTAAAAGGCAGAAATCGACAACCTCCCAGATGGAACCGTCGTGGGTTTCAATTCCATTCTGGTCTGATTAAAAGGCTAAAGTCACGGCATATCATGAATCAACCAACAATGTTTCAATTCCATTCTGGTCTGATTAAAAGCGGCGGCGTATGGAAAAATGCGCGCGGATTACATCAGTTTCAATTCCATTCTGGTCTGATTAAAAGGTTTTAAGACGGCGAACATTATCATTTTTTCGCCATAGTTTCAATTCCATTCTGGTCTGATTAAAAGGGTTCGCCCAGGCGGACACCGGCGACGGTTTTGTCGGTTTCAATTCCATTCTGGTCTGATTAAAAGGCGTCAAACCGTGAAACCGTTTTCTCTGTTCTCAAGTTTCAATTCCATTCTGGTCTGATTAAAAGGACTTGGAATTGATTGTTTCTCCCACGCCTGGTTTTTGTTTCAATTCCATTCTGGTCTGATTAAAAGTCCACAAACTTTGATGGCGGAATGATTTGCTGTAACAGTTTCAATTCCATTCTGGTCTGATTAAAAGTACTTGTTGCGCGTGGGGGATTACCCGGATACAGGGGTTTCAATTCCATTCTGGTCTGATTAAAAGTCCCATAAGACCGGCTGGGGGGGGTGGGGGCAAAAATGTTTCAATTCCATTCTGGTCTGATTAAAAGTGTTTTGCGGAATGACGGGACGCTTTGGCTTAATTGTTTCAATTCCATTCTGGTCTGATTAAAAGGTTAACTTCTTGTTTTGAAAGGGATTATACTCTTTAGTTTCAATTCCATTCTGGTCTGATTAAAAGCGGTCATCAAAATGTTTGAAACAACGACAAGTGACGGTTTCAATTCCATTCTGGTCTGATTAAAAGTGCCATAGCGGCCATACCTTCATTAGCCGCTATCCGGGTTTCAATTCCATTCTGGTCTGATTAAAAGTCGCTGACCCGGAATCCGTATAAGGCAACGCCCGCGAAAAGATTTTGAGCAGCGCGGCGAAATAGTGTTTCAATTCCATTCTGGTCTGATTAAAAGGAGCCCATGCGGCAATGATGGTGGAGGCGGACAAGTGTTTCAATTCCATTCTGGTCTGATTAAAAGACGGAATTATCCGACGGATAGCGCGGTGGAGTACACTGGTTTCAATTCCATTCTGGTCTGATTAAAAGCGGCACACGGTTTAGGCTCGTTCGGCGCAACGTGACGAGTTTCAATTCCATTCTGGTCTGATTAAAAGCCGGTCTGCGTCCATGGTTCGCTTCGGATCAATGTTGTTTCAATTCCATTCTGGTCTGATTAAAAGGTTGAACACCTGACCAATGTGGCCCGGGGCCAAAAAGGTTTCAATTCCATTCTGGTCTGATTAAAAGAAAAAACCCTTGAAATTTATTCGCAATTGATGAAAGGTTTCAATTCCATTCTGGTCTGATTAAAAGCGTCGCGTCCTGGGCGTCCCCGGCCTCAAAGACATGTTTCAATTCCATTCTGGTCTGATTAAAAGAATCTTACTCAACAATGACGCGATTTTCGACGTGAGTTTCAATTCCATTCTGGTCTGATTAAAAGAAACGATTCGATCCCCGGAGCTGGCCAGGGTCAAAACCGTTTCAATTCCATTCTGGTCTGATTAAAAGTAAACCGTTCTGTCCCCCGGGTAATCCGTGCCGGGTTTCAATTCCATTCTGGTCTGATTAAAAGGACCACGCCCGCAAACGTCACCGCGCCCTTGATCCAGTTTCAATTCCATTCTGGTCTGATTAAAAGAATGGCGGCCGCCGTGATGGATTCGCCCATGTAGATCGGTTTCAATTCCATTCTGGTCTGATTAAAAGGATCCCAACGGGGGGAGGCGGTATGCCATGGTGGAGGTTTCAATTCCATTCTGGTCTGATTAAAAGCCCCCCAAGCTTGACCATTTCATTCGGCAAAAGCGTAGTTTCAATTCCATTCTGGTCTGATTAAAAGGACGAAAAAAAACAGCGGCCAGTAACCGGCATCTGTGTTTCAATTCCATTCTGGTCTGATTAAAAGGCAGGACGCGAAAGGCCGGTGACCGGATCAATTCCCAGTTTCAATTCCATTCTGGTCTGATTAAAAGGGCAGTATTGCTCTTCTTTGCATTTTGGGCATTGCAGTTTCAATTCCATTCTGGTCTGATTAAAAGCAGGTAATGCAAACGCCGACTTTGCGTCAACTCGAATGTTTCAATTCCATTCTGGTCTGATTAAAAGCCCACGTCCAGATCATCCACAACCGCGCCCTTGACCGTTTCAATTCCATTCTGGTCTGATTAAAAGAAATTAATCCCTTTCATACATCCCCACTCCCATCAAGTTTCAATTCCATTCTGGTCTGATTAAAAGGAAACGGCTCGCCAGGGTTTCAGAAGAACTTCAGGAAAGTTTCAATTCCATTCTGGTCTGATTAAAAGTGTTCCTGCGCGATCTTCTCCGATTCGGGGAGGCTGGTTTCAATTCCATTCTGGTCTGATTAAAAGAAGACCTTACGATATTTTTGGTATTGCCGTCGGTCGTTTCAATTCCATTCTGGTCTGATTAAAAGAGTCACTGGGAGACTGGAAGATGGAAGGGGAAACGAGTTTCAATTCCATTCTGGTCTGATTAAAAGTGAGCCGAATACTGAAACACACATATAAAACCACAGTTTCAATTCCATTCTGGTCTGATTAAAAGGGCGTTGGCTCAGGCGTTCTTGCGGAAGATTCAGCAGTTTCAATTCCATTCTGGTCTGATTAAAAGGGATAAAATCACCGATTCGAGCAACGGCTTAATCAGTTTCAATTCCATTCTGGTCTGATTAAAAGCCTTGATGTTTTGTTCCTTTTTCGAGCTGTAGTCCATGTTTCAATTCCATTCTGGTCTGATTAAAAGCGGACCAAAACGCTACAGCCCATGACAACTATATAGGTGTTTCAATTCCATTCTGGTCTGATTAAAAGACTAAAACGCTGTGCGGTGACACCCTGGGGGGGCTAGTTTCAATTCCATTCTGGTCTGATTAAAAGAATTTCGATTCCGTTTTGTGCGTTTGTTTTTGGGGTGTTTCAATTCCATTCTGGTCTGATTAAAAGGGCGGCTAATGTACCAAATTGAAGACATGTACATTGAGTTTCAATTCCATTCTGGTCTGATTAAAAGTCCTATGTTGTTGTAGATAAATACCCAAACAAATCCGTTTCAATTCCATTCTGGTCTGATTAAAAGAAGGGCAGATTATGCGATAACCTAATCAACCAAAACCGTTTCAATTCCATTCTGGTCTGATTAAAAGGTCAGGGCGTTCCCGCCCGATGTGTCCGCCTGAGAAGTTTCAATTCCATTCTGGTCTGATTAAAAGTTCTGTCGCCGCACTGGGGGCATACCTCGTGTATTTAAGTTTCAATTCCATTCTGGTCTGATTAAAAGTCAAATCTTTGTTCGACATCATTGGCCCAGCGTTCAGGTTTCAATTCCATTCTGGTCTGATTAAAAGTCCACAAATTCCTTGTCAAGGTCATTCATAAGTCCCTGTTTCAATTCCATTCTGGTCTGATTAAAAGAAATCGCGTCATTGTTGAGTAAGATTGAGCTTAAAAGTTTCAATTCCATTCTGGTCTGATTAAAAGGTTTTCCGCTTGACGCCTTCCTTGTCCTCCCATTCCGTTTCAATTCCATTCTGGTCTGATTAAAAGCGCGGGAGACCAGGCGGCCCTCCTCGGCCAGCCTTTTCGTTTCAATTCCATTCTGGTCTGATTAAAAGCTGGAACGCGTCCCCGGGGTCTTTTCCCTTTCCGCGTTTCAATTCCATTCTGGTCTGATTAAAAGAAACGATGATGCGAAAAAATGCCCAAACTGCGGAGAAGTTTCAATTCCATTCTGGTCTGATTAAAAGCCATCCTGAAAATGCTATAAAACAAACAGGTTGCATCGTGCCATCAGGATGTTTTTTCCGTCAACCCCCGATAACGCAAAATCACGGGGGGATTGACGGATTTTTGTTTTCACAAATTGTCAAAGAGCCCGAGTTTTACAAAAAGCGCTCTGCGTCGTCTTTTTCAAGGCCGCAGATTTCTTTGTCCATCCACTTGATGTCGCGGCTTTTGAAAAAAATAACGGAATCTACCGCGCTGTCGATAATGTCTTGGGTTTTCAGTTTCATTTCCTCAAATTTCGCCTTTGAAATTTCCCCCTCGAAAACCGAATTCTGGATACGAATCAGATACTGTTTCATCAGTTTAAATATTTGCCTTAATCTCTTCCTGCCGGCCTTTGTCTCAGTGTTGATGTCGTACATCGCGATCACATACATGATTACCACCACATTTTAAAGCCGGCATACTTTTCTTCGCCCAGAATATGCTTGACGATTTTGTAACACTCAAGCCGGATCAGCCTTCTGTAAGAAACATGCCGATTGAGTTTCTTGTGTTTAATGGTTGTTTTCAGCCTTTCGTCGTATTTTCTTAAAAACTTCATTCTTCCCCGGTCTTTAAGATAACAATGGCCCAACTTTTTTTCCGCGTCCTTTTCCGTGATCTCCTTCTTATTGATCATGGCGAACATCATCCTGTCAAGAAGAATGGGCTTGAAAATCTCGGCTATATCCAGGGCCAGTGAATAGCGGCGGTATCCCGGCTCATGGAGAAAACTGATGACCGGATCAAGCTGGGTTTTGTAAATCTCCGAAAGAACCGACGTGTAAACAAGCGAGTTGCCGAATGAGATCAGGGTGTTGACAAAATTGTCCGGGGGCCTTTTCACACGCTTTTGAAATTCGGCTTTATTCTGAATGATCTCCTCAAAAGCGGAATAGTATAAATCCCGGATATTTCCCTCCATTCCCATCAAACGCGGAATCGAATCCGCTTCTTTCAGCTTCTTTTTCAACGCTTTGATTTTCGAAATATTTCCGGCCACATCCCTTCCCCTGTTTTTTTGATAGGTCAGGTTGGAAAGGATATTGGAGGCGGCGGCGTTCAGGAATTCATAGGCTATACGCATTCTTTTTTCAGGGTCCAGATAATGCCGGGCCTGCCGGATTTTAACATGGCCGGAAAGATGGCGCTCCCGTGGGAAAAAAGACCCGGAATAGAATCCGTAATAATTGAACACATGAACAGGGACCTTGTGTTTCCCCAAAAAATTGAGCAGTTTTGTGTTCAGGGTATGCTCTCCGAACAGGAAAATGTCATCCATGGCCTCAATGGGGCGATATTTCTTTTCCCCTTTGATTTCAAACATCAGGGTGTTGTCTTTTCTTCTGATATCGCAGTTTGAAAAAAAGTATAGAGATTTTTTCATGGCGCCCCTCGGGATGGCCTCAAAATAACGACGCCGGCCCTGTTATGCAAAACAAAATTCATAATACGCGCACTTGCCGCAGATGGTTTTTCTAACCGCCGCAGGCGGGTGCGGCCGGTCAAGAATCTCCCGGATGTCTGAAAAAACACGCTCAAACTCCTCTTCGTCGCCGGGCTCCAGCAGAACGGTTTTTCTTTTTTTGAGCTTTGGATAGTCGATTTCTCCCGTCACATGCGCGGCGCCCATTTTCACCAGTGTGAGAAGGTAATATTTGAGCTGATAAATATGGGCCTTTTCAACCTTATTGGACTTTTTGACCTCATGGATCACGCCCTTGCCGTCCATGAAATCGATTTTGATTCTGCCGATTTCAAGCTGTTTTTTCTTCCGTTTGTATGAATGCTCGTCAATGAGACGCCCCAGTTGAACATATTCGTTTTCGCTTTCAAAGCGGATGTCTTTTGAAAACAGCCAGAGTTTGCGCCGGCACACAAAATAATAGTTGATCTGGGTTCCGGTGAAATCCAGGTTTTGCATCGGGTCATATCCCATTTTTACGCATATAAAGTCACTCTTAAAGATTCGCCTCTCAGCTCAAAATCCGGCTCCTTGCCGTTGTGTTCAATCATGCCGCGAATGATTTTTCGCGACACGCCCCTGCCGCTGCCTTCGATGAAATCCATATCGCGCAGATACTCGACAATCGTTTGATTGCGGTGGTACCGGGCGCCGTTTTTCATCCGTTCTATTGTAATGCTGTTCGGAAGAGAGCCCGGACTGTCGACTTCCAGCCGGTCGGGATAGAGCCAAAGGCCGATATTTGTCCCGCCGATGGTATAATCCCTGTGAGCGGCGGCATTGACAATGACCTCACGCAAGACCCCGGGGGGATAGGCATATTCAGTCACACGTCTTGTCCCTTCAATTCTTTCTTTTGACCTTACCCTTAAAACAAAATTCACAGCCTGGTCAATCACACCTTCTTCAACGACGGATCCCGAGCTTTCAAACGACGAAAGCAGGGGGCCGTTGATTTCTTTTCGAAAACGCCCCGCCACATCCGCGTCGGGAGAGTCATATTCCACAGCGGTGACGCCGCTTTGAGGAATGAGTCTTTTGACCCTGTCCTTTCTGCCGAATAAAACAAGCCCTGCCAGGGCGCAATTGACATCGCCCATTTCTTCGGAAAGCATCTGGTTGTCAATCAAAAGTCGAAGCCATTTTGACCTGTCATCATAGCCGATATCTCTTATTCGGCTGAAATACTCGCGAAGCAGCGTTTCGTTCAAGTCTTCCGGTTTTGACCTCGGCACGGGAGTCGCTTCATAATGGATCATTCCGGAGCTTTGAAATAAACGCCTCAGCTCTTCTCTGTCTGTTTCCCGGCAAGTGGTGACATCGCGAATATAATAACGCTCCTTTGCGTCCTTTCCCTTGCGCTTGGAATACGGTTTGGCGACGCCCATCGGCACAGTGATCACGGCGACCCGCAAATTTTCTCCCACAGGCGTCTCTTCATAGTCGACGATAATATTGGGATGCGCCCAGCCCTGAACAGCGTCGGATATCCATTTGCCGTATTCGGGGAACCTGCCCTGCAAGCCTGTTATCGCGCCGTCATCCTCAACCCCGAGCAGAATTTTTCCGCCCTTTGAATTCGCAAAGCAGACCACATATTCCCCGATTGTTTCCGCAGTGATATCCGGCGTGTCCGACTTGAATTCCACAAAACTGGATTCGCCCTTTTCAATGAGCTCTAAAAGCTCTTTTTTGTTCATTACGGTCATCTCCCTCAACCCGGCCTACGGGACCGCTGTTTTTTAATTACCTTTTGTTATACTTTGCCTGAAACAAAAAGGGGAGTTATCGTTTGACAAAAGGTAACTGTTAAATTTCCTTTTTTATTGAAAAAAAATATAAAAACAGAATGTTGCGGATTTGTTCTTGAAATTTATCGCACCTCATTTTTTTTACGGCTTTTTTGAGGGAATATTTAAGCCCGGGGACAGGAGCGATCTCCCTTTTATAATCCCATTCCCGTTTTTCGCGGATCCCCTTTCAACTTGATTTTATATAATTTTTTTAAACTATTGGAAATAATGAGACCGCTGGTTCACCTCGGTCCGTTAACTACATTTTTTTAAAATTCAGCCCTTTCGTTTTTGATAATCGCGTAAAGTGATCACCTTTTGTTTTATTTTTTCTCGAGATTCAAATTTTTTGAACGCAACCAAAACCAGCGCTATTTTTTTCACCCCATCCGCATTCGTAACCAATTTTTACTAATTCAGGATCAGCCTGAACGCCAAATGGCGCCTCAATGGCTTTTATTTTAATCCCATTTTTAAAATTTATTAACTTTGAAATATTGCCCTTCCGCCTTGAAATATAATCAACGTCAAAGTGAAAATTAAACGAGGAATCCAAGCTTTGATATTTAATCCCATTAATCGTTTCGTATTTATTGACCAAATTTTTTTTAATGTTCTCAATAAAATGTTCTCTCTCTTCCGGGATCATGTAGTTTAAAAAATGCTGTTTTCGTTTTCCATTTTCATCTATCCTTACCGTTGTAACCGAAATCGGAGAAAGACAAATAAACTTTCCATGTTCACCAAAAGTCGGTTCCGGTTGTATGTCTACGTTGAACACATCAAAAATGGATTTTTGGCCATTTAAACTAAATTTGATTCTTTGGTTGGAAAAAATTCCCAGGACTAAATGCTTCAGACTTTCATTCACTGAGGAAGCAAATACAAACTGAATTTTTTTGACATTATGAAAACCATCTTCGGACCTTTGTGTTGGGAAAAATTTAAGTTTTGAAAAGGTAAAAAATTTGAATTTTTTATTGATTCCATCCCTTATGTAGCCACGATCATGCAAAAAACTGGAATATTCAAACGAAGACTCATTTATAAGGGAGTATAGCGCCGAATGTAATGGATATTGATAGTTGTATGGAAAAAAAGAGGGTTTTTCACTTTCCGCTGTTATTAAAATTCGCAAAACATTTCCTCACGATAAAAATATTATACTTGGCCAGGGCCATTCAATTGATTTGTATAGTCAAATTTTTCCATTCGTTCCAAAATGTTCTGTTCGGCCAAGTCCAGCGCGTCGGCTTTTTCCGAATTTGTGATGACGTAGCCATCCGCCGCAAGTGTTATGAACATGTCAACCCCGTCGAGATGTTCCTCGATCACAGGAACAGCTCTATTCTCATTCTCTTCGCTTAATTTTCCCCGGATGCTGCTTGCAATTTTGTTGGCATTATGACTTATTGCGACAGCAAGAGTTTCCATAAGGCTAAATGTTCTGGATTGATTTGAGGTGATTTGCCAATTGAAAATTGCTTTTGAAATTGCAGGGATAAGTTTTTCCCTTGTCTCTATGGGGGCCAGGAGGCAATCCCCAAAAATATTTTTTGTCTCAATCCAGCCGTTTTCCTTTAACTTTTCTTCAGTTTTTTGATTTATTTCAGGCTCATAAGGATCCAAGTTTACACAAAACAGCCTTCTTAAGTCTATGGCGATATCCTGAACAAACAAGCCGGTCACAGTTTTATTGTTCGGGATCCATTTTCTGACCAAACTTCTATCCTTATCCTGAAGCAAATTTTTAATATCATCTTCGGAGAGTTCGTTCCCTTTGGGATCTCTTACAATCACTTTGTTGTTTGATCGTCCGCTTCTGTCAAAAGTAATATTCTCTTTATGAACACCCGCAAGCAATGGATGCAAAGCTCTCATTGCGGATATGGAAAAAGGGCTCCTTCGTTTTACGGTTTTCTCTTTCCCGTCTTTGACGGCTTTCATCCATCCGCCAAGCAACTGGTCAAAATAAGATGGGTCACATGTCCCAAACACCTCGCCTTCTGTAATTTCATTCTTTTTAGTCACATCAGACAAAAATGTCACCGGCGCCGGAGTCTCATTCAACTCTGTTGACAGCCTGTCCATGATTGAGCGTTTTACTTGCTGACCGCTGGAATAAGGGATTGCGCGGTTAAACTGAGGATCGAAATACGTTTTCTGCCCGTCCGAAACACAAAAAACAGTGTGATCCGCCCTTTTTAAAGTTCTAACATAAATCGTATGCATATTCTCTCCCTGACACATGGTTAAACATTTCTTTCTTCATAGGCATAGTCGAATCTGAGAAGAACGACAAAATACCCAAAATCCTCCGCTGTCATAAGATGAACCCGATTTTTCAGTTCTTTATAGGTTTCCAAATCCTCTTTGCCGGCATCCTGCACGATTTCCACCAGGGCCTCTATAAATTTCTTCCTGGATTTTGCGACAAGAAGCTCCTTTTCAATAAGATTTTTAGCGACATTCTTGGTGGCTTTCGCTTTGTAGGCATGCAGAGCCAGCGCCACGTCCCTTGTGTAGTCAACCATATCTTCTTTGTTTTTTGTTATCATAGCAACCAACCATGCCTTATAGGTTCTAAATAAAACAACTTTTTCCCTGTCCTTTAATGACGCGTTCTCACTCCTGCTTCTATATTCATTGTGGCCCTCCCCCTTTTTGGGCGCAACCTTTAATTTTTTAAAATTAGGTTTTTTCCCTTCTTTAAAATATTGTTTCAACCCAGCAGGTTGCAGGGCATGAAGTCCTATTGACCCCAATTCGCAAGCCCTTTTTATATGGGCGCCATACAAATTTTCATAGGCTGAGCTGTCCCGGATAGCATTATTCTCGCCAAAAAGAATTTTGTAAAAATGTTTAATCGTTTGAGCCTGCTTAAAATGAAATGGGAAAAAACCCAATGTTTTGTTTGTCTGCCCCAGGCTGTAAACATATCCCATGAGGGTTTGATCCGGAAATTTCCTGGAAATATTGAAAAACAATTTACTCCATTTAATCGTTTCAATGACGATTGTCCCATCTTTACCATGTTTAAAGAGGTTTTGATTGTCTAAAGCGGTAAAATCGAAATTTTTTTTATGCCTTTTTTGATAAACATAATTGAGCCATTGCCCATTCCAGCTATTTATTTTATTTGGGGCGAGTTTTTTTAAAGTCTCATCATTCAAAAATTTTCTATAAACATGCCAGCCTTCAAAAGTTTTCAGCAAAATTTCAGGTTCAGTAAAGAATATACAAACTCCGCCCGAGACTCCAATCCCCAGTCCGGAACCGATCCATGAATAATAAATATCAGATTCATCAACAGGAATTTCCATGTCGCTCACAAGGCCGGATGTAGTCGCGAATTCTTTTAGTTCCGACGCGGGAAAACCGATAGCGAAGCTGGAATCAGGGGTTTCTGTCTTTGCCTTGACAAAAAGTTTATTCAACTTTTCACGTCTTTCTTCCGGGCTCAGAAGATGGGGTTTTTGTCCCTTTTCCATCTGCACAAAAGGCGAATTTGTGGGCCATATCATATATTTGGGATGATTAAAAAAAAGACCAAAAAATATTTTCTCAAAAAATTCTCTGGAAGAATATGATGTGTTATTCTTTGTGTTATAAGCCTTTAAAAACGCGCGTCCGACATTGATTGAAATCATAATAATATCTTTTATATGAAGCTTAAGTCTGTTTGATGTTCTTTGGCCTTGTTGATTTCGAGACCCATCTCATCCGAATATCCTTGATCCGGTATAACAAATGGATAACCGCCGCAACCAAGCTGGTAAAAATCGTTAACTGAATAATATTTCACCGGTATCTCAATGAGAGCCTGCTCCTCGCATGTCGCATTTCTGTAAGCTTCAGAGTCAGATTCAATAATAGCGGTTGCGCTCTCAATTTCAAGGAGTTTAACCAAAATGGAATCATTTCTGTGGGTCAGGGCTTCAATGTTCCATCGGCCGTCTCCTTTAAACGCCGTGTGGGTTTCTATGTCTATGGTTGATATGACCGGAAAGACATGGTCTATCTTTCTTTGATAGTCAGATTCGTGAAGAATGCCATCGTGATCCAAAACTTCAAAACTGTCTTTCAGCGTCGCCAATTCATACGGTTTGCAATCCTTTTCATCATCCGGCGGGGCGATTAAATAGACCCGTTTATGAAGACCTATGGCGGACGGGGATCTTTTTCTATTGACTCTCCCAAAACGCTGAATCAATGAATCAATGGGGGCTGTTTCGGTAATCATGAGGTCAAAGCTGATATCCAGACTGACTTCCACAACCTGTGTGGAAACCACGATGCAAGCGTCCGGCGAAGTGTTAAACTCGCCCGTGGGCCGTCCCTTTTCATCAAGACCCAACAGTTTCTTTTCTTTTTCATGCCGATCTCCGCGTTTAAATCTGCTGTGAATCAGCATGGATGGAATATCAGGAAACAAATTTTTAACCCGGAAAAAAACACTTTGAGCCGATTCTATCCGGTTGCAAACAATCAATATCTTTTGCTTTTTTTCGATAGCATGAGAGATGATTTCATCTGAATCATCCCATGAATTGATTTTAAAAAGTCTATGCCGATCAAATTTTTTAAGTTCTGATTCGTCAAGAGAAACCTGCTCAATGAAATCCTCGCCCAGCAACGCGATTATTTGTTCGTATAATGAGGTGGGCATGGTTGCAGTGCCGATATGGATGCGACAACCCAAATAATTCAATGCTTCCACAATTTTCAAGGCGATTGACTTTGACACGCCAGTGTAAGTGTGAATTTCATCAAGAATGACATCGCACCCTTTAATGTCCTCAATTTGAGATTCAAAGCCCCTTGTGCCGAAAACAATAGAGGCCAATTGCCATGGGGTTAAAATTTTAATGCTTGAGCCGATGAGCCGTTGTAAAGCAATGTCTTCCTGTAATTCGTCATTGACCGCTATTTTTGAAGCGGAATGAAGTATCCGAATATCCAGTCCCGGATTTGAAGGAGACAAATCTTTTTTAACCCGCTGATACATGGCGTTTATTGACGCCTGAAATGGAAGCGTGTAAAATACTCGGCCTTTGCATCGCCTAAAAAGATAATCTGTTTTTCCCGCGCCTGTGCATGCCACGACAATAGTGTGTTTTTTTTTGGATGTGGCTTTTTTCAATGACAGGGGATAAAGCTCCGATTTTCTGCTGTAAAAATCCAGAATCGGATTTTTAAATGTGTTTTTTAAATAGTCCGCTGTCGATTCAGACAAGGCCGAAGCGAAATGATCCGCAGACATAAGAAGACCCCGCCACCTTGAATACCCACAGTCCTCGATCCTTTTTTCGCAGTAATTTAAAACTTCAAGATAATTGGCATGGGCTTCGGAGCGAGAAATGTCCCTGGTTTTTATACCAAAGGCGGAAAGTATTTTTAAAACGTCTGGTTTCCAGACATCCCAGTCCTTGATATGAGACTCAAAAATATCGCCCTCATGTTCCTCCAAATCAAGTATTCCCTTAAAATTTTTATCCCCTTCAATTGATTTGTGGTGGGCAATGATCATTTCAATCAGCGCGGGCTGATCTTTTTCACTGATCAGGGAAATAAAAAAGCAGGAAGCGATTTCATGGCGGAATGTTGACTGCCCCATTCTATATCCGCCCACAAGCCTTTTTTGAAAAACCGTGCTTGCTTTTCCAATATCATGAAAAACCGCTCCTTTTTTTGCAATGGCAACATCAAAATCCAAACATTCGGCAAATTTTTCAATTGCTGATTCAACATGGCAAAGATGGGCGTATAAGGTTGTGAACTCGGGAGAGCCTTTTGCTTTTATATGAGGACAAATATCCATAATCAGCATATATGCTTTACGGGGTTGCCGATGATTTTAAGCCATCCATACATGGGCTTATGCTCATCAAAACGGTTGTATCCCACTAAAAAAGACTGATCGTTTTGCTCAAATACCAGCTCAAAACCATTAAAAGGGCCTTCCTGAGAATCGAAGTCTTCTTCAGTAATGTTAATGATTGAACCATCGGGGAATAGTATGTCTTCATTCCTGCAAAGGCATATATGCTGTTTTGCGGCATGGATGGCGTCTTTTTCATTATCAAATCCAAGATATAAATCAGGCTCTATCAAAACGCCTCGAACCAGTATGGCATATGGTCTGCAAAAACGATTGTTTTTCTTATTCCACCCCCTGGGCTGAGTCTGCTCCTGCTGATGAGAAATTTGTTTGTAAGACAGCCTGTGACTTTTAATCTTGTACAAATCGTATGGCTCATGCAAAAGATCGGGGAATAATTTCCTTTCAATTCCCGCGACTATGGAAGGGGTTAAAAACTGTTGGCTAAAAGTCTCAATGTCCCTTACCGCAGTCCAAGGTTTAATAAATCCAAAGGGGCCTCGATAATTGACAACATACATAATGGCGCCGAATCCTTTCAAAATTTTTTTATTTTCCAATCGCACAAGTATAGGCAAACTCATGGAGAAACGTCAACGGATTTGTAGGAAGGATTTTATATCTGAAATTTGACGATTTTATGATCTTATGATTTTGCGGAATCCACATTATCGGCGAAATTCCATTCCGGTGTGATTAAATGGCGGGCAGGGGCGAAAAATTTTTCGCCCCTACGATTTCAATGCCATTCCGGCGTGATTAAAAATATACGCGCGGGTAGACGTGAGGGCAGGCACAGGGGCCTGCCCCTGCGGGCGTGCCGGGAAATCAGGCATGGGCATATTTCCCGGATCAGATTCCGGCCCCATGCTTTTTACTTGACCGTGTCATGGGATGGGCCTAATATGGGCCGGGTTTCAAACATGATAAACTCGTAAAAAAGATTGGGATGGCTAAGTCAAAAAATGCGATATACAAGGCGTAGTGGTTATTTTTAATTGAGGCAATACATGTAGTATGCCTCGATTAAAAATAAGCGCTGCGACGCATTTTTTTTACGACGCCATCAAACATTTCATCTGGACAAAGCATTCGGAGACAACAAATATATGGACAAAAAAACAAAAACCCATATTTACGGCCCGGTTCCCTCCAGGCGGCTGGGGCGGTCATTGGGGGTGGATGTCGTTCCCTTCAAGGTGTGCTCCTACGACTGCGTGTACTGCCAGCTGGGAAGCCGGGGAAAACCCATTCTGGAAAAAAGGCCCTATATCGCGGCGGACGAGATTCTTTCGCAGCTTTCAAAAAAACTGAAAGAGGGCGCGGCCGCCGATGTCATCACCATCGCCGGGTCCGGGGAGCCCACGCTCAACAGCGAGATCGGCGCTTTGATCCGCGGGATCAAGAAAATGACGGACATTCCCCTGGTGGTTCTGACCAACGGGTCCATGCTGTCGGACAAGGCGGTTCGACAGTCCCTCATGGAGGCGGATGTGACGGCGCCGTCCCTGGACGCCCATTCCCCCGGCGTCTTTAAAGAGATCAACCGGCCCCACCCGGCGCTGGATTTCGAGGCCGTCCTGGGCGGCCTTTCAGATTTCAGAAAGGAGTATAAGGGGCGGATCTGGCTGGAGATCTTTGTTCTCGAAGGGATCAACGACACGCCGGCGGACGCGGAAAAATTCCGGCCCCACATCCGGCGAATCCGGCCCGACAAAATTCACATCAACACCGCGGCGCGTCCCCCGGCCGAGGCGTTTGCGAAAAAGGCGTCCCAAAAGTCTTTGGAGGATTTTCGAAAAATCCTGGGAGAGGGGGCCGAGATCATCGCCTCTTTCAGGGAAAAAGGCCGGGCCCGGGCCGGAAAGGACCTGGGGCCCGATATTTTAAACATGCTGGCCCGGCGGCCCTGCACGGCCGCGGACATGGCCGACGGATTAAACGCCCATATTTCGGAGGTCCTCAAATACTTAGAGCCCCTGGTGGAGGCCCGGCGGGCGGTCCGGGAATTCAGGGGCAAAGAGGCCTATTACCGGCCCGCGCGTGAAAAATAATGTCTTCAAAGCGCCGTTTAAAACCGAACCGGCCGGCTCAATCCAGATCAAAAGGCGTCAGAGCCTCATTCCCCTCTTCCGTAATCAGCAGGGTCTGCTCAAACTGGGCGGACAGGGACCCATCCGAGGTGACGGCGGTCCACTGGTCGTCCAGGATATGAAGCGCCTTTCCCCCCAGGTTGATCATGGGCTCGATGGTGAGCGTGATGCCGGGCGTCAGGGGGGTTCCCCGGCCCTTTTTCCCGTAATGGGGCACCTGGGGCGCCTCGTGAAACTCCAGGCCCACCCCGTGGCCCACGTATTCCCGAACCACCGAGCAGCCCCTGGACTCGGCGTATCGCTGGATGGCGTGGCCGATGTCCCCGACAAACCCGCCCGGCATGGCGGCCTGGATTCCTTTTTTCAGACAATTTCTGGCCACATCCACGATTTTCCGGGCGTCGGGGCCGCAGTCCCCCACGAAAAAAGTTCGGCTGGCGTCGGCGTAATAGCCGTTTAAAATCGAGGTCACATCCACATTCACGATATCTCCCTCTTTCAGGACCCGCTTGCCGGGGATGCCGTGGCAGATGACCTCGTTGACCGACACGCACACGCTTTTGGGAAAGCCCCGGTAGTTGAGCGGGGCCGGGCGCGCCCCGTTTTGAACCGTGAAATCGTGGACCAGGGTGTTGATGTCTTCGGTCACAAGGCCCGGCCGGATCAGGGCCTCCACCTCCTCAAGGGTCCGGGATACCAGGCGGCCCGCCTCCCGAATGCCCTGGATTTGCGCTTCGCTCTTGATTCGAACGCCCCCTTTTTTCCTTTGGGTTTCCTTGCGGCCGTCCCCGGGGGCCCGGGTTTTGGCGGAGGCGTTTAAACAGCATTTTTTATATTTCAAACCGCTTCCGCACGGGCATGGATCATTTCGGCCCGTTTTGTCGCCTTTCGTGTTCATGGCATGTTCCTTTCCGCCGTTTTCCAAAGCCCGGAACCGCCAGGCTCAGGCGCTTGTCTTGTTCTTCAAACATAAGTTTTTTTTCCGTCATGGATTTCAAAAACGCGGCCAGGCTTTTTCGTGAAACGCCGGGAAAGGCCCGGGCGATTTGGGAAAATCGCCGGACCCGGCCGCAGAAAAGATAAATGTCCCGGGCGGTTTTTTCCAGCCGGTGGATCTCGGTTTTGCCGCCCGGTTTTTTTTGTTTGATCAATAAAAAATCCCGGCCGTCAAAATAGGAAAGAATGGGGGAGCCGGGATTTTCCCGGGAAACGGCCCGGTATTCCCTTTCCCACTGGGCGATCTTTTTCAAAACCGGGCGCCAGAGTTTTTCCTGGCGCGTTTTGTCTCCCCGGAAATCCTGGATAATGAAATTCCCCCGGCGGACCATGTCTTTGGGAAACAGCTCCCGCCAGCGGGGATGGGGGAAAACCGCCCGGATCCCGAAATCCCCGGGGTTTTGCCACACATGGCCGCCGAGCCCCAGCCAGAACCGGACGGGCTTTAAGGGCTCAAAAGACCCCGCGAAGGACAGCGCCCTTAATGTCTCCTCCACATCCCGCTCATCGCTTCCCGGGAAACAGGTGATGAGATTGGCGGAATTTTGAATGCCCAGCTCCCGGCACCGTCTCATGATCTGAAGGTTTTGGATGGCCGTGGTTTTTTTGTTCATTTTTGTCAAAAGCCGGGAGCTTAAGCTCTCGATCCCGATCTGGACCCGCCGCGCCCCGGCCCGGGCCATGGCGGCCAGGGTCTTTTCCGATGTGTTCGCGCTGATTTCGCAAAAAATATCCAGGTCCTTTCCCAGCCCCTCAATTCCGGAAAAAATCTTTTCGGCCTTTCCCAAAGGAATGAGATTGTCGGCAAAGGCCACGGACAAAAGCCGGTGACGCGAGGTCAAAGCGTCGATTTCCGAAACCACCGCCCCCGGGGCCTTGGACCGGTATCCCTCCCACTGGAGGTTGAGATTGCAAAAAAAACACCCCCGCCCCTTTGAGCCCGGGGTCTTTCCGGCGGCGCGCCGGGGGCATCCCCGGGACATCTCCAGGGGAAGAACGGGGAAAAACTTTTTCCCGGCCTCAAAGCCCTCCAGCATGTCGAAATACTCCGAATAATCCGGGGCGCGAAAATCCGCCGGGTCCTGAAGCCGGCTTCGGGAGCCGAACGCGCCGGTCGGGGTTCGGGGGGAAAACAGCCCCGGGACCTCCAGGCGCCCGGCCGCATCGAGGCCCCCCGGGCCGGTCAGCGCGCCGGCCAAGGCCGCCAGGGGAATTTCCCCCTCACCGGCGATGACAAAATCAATCTCCGGAAAGGCGCTGAAAAAATCCGGCGACCCGATCCCGGAAAAAGACGCCCCTCCCGCCGCCACGCAAAGGTCGGGAAACCTTTTCTTGATTTTTCGGATGAAGTAAAGGGAGGCCGAGAGCTGGCACAGGGAAACGGAAAAACCGGCCAGGGCGAAGCGGCCGGGCTCGATATCCCGGATCAGCTCATCGGCGGCGCGTCCGGCCCGCCGGACAAGAGCCGGGAAATCCGTCCCGGGTTTAATCCCGGCCTTTTTCGCCCGGCGCTCAAACACTTTTTGGGCCCGGGCCGCGCGCCCGGGAAACAAAAGGGCCGAGTAAACGGCCTCGGCCATCCAGGCGCTCCGGGATATGGCGTCATACCGTTCATAGCCGATGTCCCGGGCGATTTTGAGATAACAATGCCGGGCCGACACGTCCATGTCGGGGCGCTTTTTTTGAAGATGGGCCTTTAAAACCCCCAGCTGGATGGACGGGCGATTAAACAGGGGCCAGGGGGCCGATATGAGCAGAACGCCTTTTTGGGAGCGACCGGATTTTATTTGGGACGGGGTTTTTTCCAATGGGGTCTTTTTCCGGATCAGGCCGCGCCGGTTTCGCCCGGGCTGGTTTCCGCCGGACCGGCATGGGGCTTGAGCGCGTCGGGGATGAGCAGCATGTGGTCCAGGGCCTCTTTAAAGAGAAAGGCTTTGACCCCCAGCCCGTATTCTTCGCTCAAATCGCTTACCTGGTCAAAGCAGTTGTGGCAGGAGGTGATCACGATTCCGGCCCCTGTTTTTCTGATCTGCCCGGCCTTGAAACGCCCGGACGCCATTCTTTTGGCCTTGTGGGACGCGCCCATGGGGATCAGACCGGCCCCGCCCCCGCAGCAGTGGTTGTAATCTTTGGAAGGAGACATTTCCCGAAAATCATCGGCCAGATACGGGATGATTTTCCGCGCCGTCTTCCAAAGCCCCCCGTTCCTGGAAATCCCGCAGGGGTCCTGGTAGGTGACCGGCTCTTTGAACCTTTTGGCCGGATCAATCCGGATTCGCCCGTCTTTCAAGTATTCATAAAACAGCTGAACCGAGTGAACGATCTCCACCGGGGGCCTGCCGTCGGGATATCCCGCCAGATACGGGCCTTCAAAGACCAGGGACCGATAGGCGTGGCCGCACTCGGTCAAAAGGACTTTTTCGGCCTTCAGGCGCCGGGCCGCGTCATACACCTCCCGGACCGTCTCCCCGGCCAGTTTCCGGTCTCCCATGAACATGGGCAGGTTGGTGCAGTCCCACCCCCGGGAAGGCAGGGTCCAGCTCTCCCCGGCCAGGGTGAGAATTTTGGCGGCCAGGCCCACCTCCTGGGGCTGGAAGACGATCTCCCGGGGATTTAAGGTGTACACATAGCGCGCGTTTTCTTTGTCAATGGGAAGCTCGGCGCCCCGGATTTCGTCCCGGGTCTCCTCCTCGATCCACTGGCAGGTGTCGATGAATTCCTCTTTGGAAATGCCCGAATGGTTCCCGGTTTTCCGGTGATTTTCAGAAAGAACGGTCAGGCCGCTTTCCGGGATTCCCTGGGAGTGGCACAGGCTTCGGACAAAAAACATCATGGAGGCGATGTCGATTCCAAACGGGCAGAACTGGGAGCAGCGCTTGCACCCGGTGCACTTGAAAAACGCCGTCTCATAGCAGCGCTCCATAAAGGCGCGGGTCGCCTTTCCCTTTTTTCTCACCATTTCCCCGAACGTGGAGCGGGCCTTGTAAGCCGGGCTCAATTTGGGGTCCCGGTCTCCGGACAGGTAGTAAAAACAGCTCTCCGCGCACAATCCGCATCCCGAGCAGATATCCAGCCACATCCGGACCCGGGACGAGTCGAATTCGCGGAGCATGGCCCGAAGCGCCGAAGGGTCGGGCGCGCCGCGCCCGGAGTCTTGTTTCGCCTTGTCGTGTGTCACCATACCCGGGCCCCCCTTCGATGTCCCATTTCAAACCCGACGAAGGCCCGTGAAAAAAAGAAAAACACCATGTGGCTGAGCCGGGTGAACGGGATGGCGATCAAAAGAATTTCCCCGGCGGCCATGTGGGCGATGATGACGGCCGGGTAGGAAAAAATCTGGTGAAAGGCCAAAAAACCGGTGACAAAGGGCAGCAGGGTCAAGACCATCATCAGCGCCTCGCCGGGGCCGGTGAGCGCCCGGACCTCGGGCCGGATGGCCCGCCGGGCCAGAAGAAAAATCCCGCAGGCCGCCATCACGACGGTCAGGGCGTCGGCCCAGGCGTCGGGCATGGAGGCCGGGGCGAAACCGAACGCCTCTTCCCACATGTCGTTGTGGGCGTCAAGAAAAAGCGGAACGCTCAAAAGAATGGCGTGGAAAAGAAAAAGGGCCGCGGAAAACACAGGCTGGGCGCGAAGGGAGACTGTTCCGAAGGGAAAAAGCCAGGGAACGATGGATTTCGCCGCCCAGGGCGCGCTCATGTGGTTGTAAAAAATCCGGTCTTTTTTCCGGCTGAGCCCAAAAAAACGGATGATTTGCGCGGCCAGGCCGATGAAAAAAACCCCGAATGAAAACCAAAGGGCCGGGCCGGCGAGAAATGTCTGGATATGGGAAATCATGGGCGCGCGCTCCCTTTCTCCATGTCCCGGGACTTTAAGCCCTTGAAACCGGCCGGCCGGAATTCAAAACGGCCCATCCGGAAGAATCAGTCCAGCCTCACCACATCCACCCCGTCCGGGATGGAAAACGTGAACATGGAATCGTCAAATGTCCGGCCGAACCGGACGTTTCGCATGGAAATGGAGGTCTCATCCCCGTAAACGTTTTGGGTGATGATTTCAGAAACCTCGTGTTTGTCTTTTGAAATGAAAAGACGAATGAACGCCGTGTCGGTCTCTTTTTTCACCGGCTCCAGCCGGATGGCGAACACGTCCGGAGACGGGGCCTTTTCCTGGGAAACGACGAAGCGCTCCCGCATGCTCTTGATAAACATGAGAAAACTGCCGCCCTTTCCCTCCCCGAAAAAGGTCGGGGAATTTCCCGTCATGACCTGGCGGTCCTTTGGATGGTATATCCAAAGGGTCCTGCCGTCCGTCACGATGAGCTGTTTCTCAGGCTCGTCGTACTCCCACCGCATCTTTCCCGGGGCCTTGAAATATCCCCTTCCCCGGGCCGAGTCCTGAATATCCAGGGCCTTGATCTCGGAAGTCTGAAAAAAATCCGCCGAAAAACTCGCCCCGGCGTACTTTTTCTCCAGCCTCTCAATCACGGCGTGAAGGGAGTCCGGAGATCCGGGGTCGCCGGGGGCGGCCATGGAAAGGCTTGAGAACAGGAAAACAAGCGCGAAAAAAAAGAAAAATCTGCGTGTCGTCATCATCTTAAGCCAATGGCCTCCCCCGCGCGGGATTTGATTGACACAGCCGTCAAAATGGATCAGACGGCGGCGTCGTTATTTTTTGTCGTCCTTTTTAACCTCTTCAAAATCCGCGTCCACCACATCGTCATCCGGGGGCTCCGACGCCTGGGCGCCGGCCGCCCCGGCCGCGCCGGGGTCGCCTCCGGCGGCGTCCCCGCCCGCCTGGGCGGCCTGCTGATAGACGGCCTCGGCCAGCTTATGGGACACCTGGGTCAGCTCCTCGGACAGGCGTTTGATCTCGTCGGCGTCCTCGCCCTCCATGGCCTTTTTCAGGGCCTCGATGGCGGCGCCGGCCTTGGACCGGGTGTCCGCGTCCACCTTTTCGCCCAGATCCTTGATGGACTTTTCCGTCTGGTAAATCAGGGAGTCGGCGTTGTTCTTCGCGTCCACCAGCTCCTTTTTCTTTTTGTCATCCTCGGCGTGCAGCTCGGCGTCCTTGACCAGGCGGTCGATCTCCTCCTGGGACAGACCCGAGGAGGCGGTGATCTGGATGGACTGCTCCTTGCCGGTGGCCATGTCCTTGGCCGAAACGTTGACGATGCCGTTGGCGTCAATGTCGAAGGTCACCTCGATCTGGGGGGTTCCCCGGGGAGCCGGGGGGATGCCCACCAGCTCAAACCGGCCCAGCGTCTTGTTGCCCAGGGCCATTTCCCGCTCGCCCTGGAGCACATGGATGGAAACCGCCGGCTGGTTGTCGGCCGCTGTGGAAAACACCTGGCTTTTCTTGGTGGGAATGGTGGTGTTTTTCTCAATGAGCCGGGTCATGACCGCCCCCAGGGTTTCAATGCCCAAAGAAAGGGGGGTGACATCCAGAAGGAGAATGTCTTTCACGTCTCCCTTTAACACCCCTCCCTGTATGGCCGCGCCCATGGCCACGACCTCGTCGGGGTTGACGCCTTTATGAGGCTCTTTGCCGAAAATCTTTTTCACGCGCGCCTGAACGGCGGGCATCCGGGTCATGCCGCCCACCAGAACCACCTCGCTGATGTCGGACGGGGACATGCCCGCGTCCTTGAGCGCGGTTCGGCAAGGCGCCTCCAGGCTGTCCAGGAGATCGGCGATGAGCGCCTCGAGCTTGGCCCGGGTGATTTTAATGTTCATGTGTTTGGGGCCGGTCGCGTCCGCCGTGATAAAGGGCAGGTTCACATCCGTCTCAAGGGACGTGGACAGCTCCATCTTGGCCTTTTCGGCGGCCTCTTTGAGCCTTTGCAGGGCCATCTTATCGCCGCGGATGTCGATCCCCTGGTCTTTCATGAACTCGTCGGCCAGGTAATCAATGACGCGAAGGTCAAAGTCCTCCCCGCCCAGGTGGGTGTCGCCGTTGGTGGACTTGACCTCGAACACGCCCTCCCCGATTTCCAGGATGGACACGTCAAAGGTGCCGCCGCCCAGGTCGAACACCACGATTTTCTCCTCGCTCTTCTTTTCCAGACCGTAGGCCAGGGAGGCGGCGGTGGGCTCGTTGATGATCCTCATGACATTGAGGCCCGCGATTTTTCCCGCGTCCTTGGTGGCCTGGCGCTGGCTGTCGTTAAAATAAGCCGGGGTGGTGATCACCGCGTCGGTGACCGGCTCCCCGAGGTATTCCTCGGCGGTTTTCTTGAGATTGGCCAGGATGTGAGACGAAATCTCGGCCGGGCTGCTCAGTTTGCCGCCCAGATCGATTCGCACATCCCCGTTTTCCGCCTTCTGAATCTTGTAAGGCAAAATTTTGATGTCGCCTTGCACCTCTTTGGAGTCGTATTTCCGTCCGATGAGACGTTTGACCCCAAAGACCGTGTTTTCGGGGTTGGTGATGGCCTGACGCTTGGCGATCTGACCCACCAGTCTTTCCCCGCTGTCTGAGACGGCCACGATGGAGGGGGTGGTGCGGCCCCCCTCCGGGTTGGGGATCACTTTGGAGTCCCCGCCCTCAATAACCGCCACGCACGAATTGGTTGTTCCCAGGTCGATTCCTATTATCTTTCCCATTTGGCTCTCCTCCCTGAAGCCGTTTTAAAACGGTCCGCCCCGGCGCTTTGAAAAAATTTCAGTTCGGCGGGGCGATTCATCCAGGCGCGACTCCCGGCAATCCGGTCTGAGCGCGGACCCGAAGGTTTTAAAACAGCGTTTCACAATAATATTGATGTCAAAACGCCCTTTCATTCAAAAAGGCGTCCTATTTGTCTTTTGAAGCGTCCCGGCAGGCCGACGACACCACCACCAGGGCGGGCCGAAGCAGCCGGTCATGAATCATGTACCCTTTCTGCATCTCTTTGATCACCGTGTTTTCGGGGCAGTCGTTGTTCAGCTCCCGCATCATGGCCTCGTGAAAGGCCGGATCAAAGGGCTCGTCCAAAGATTTCACCTCAACGACATGGAAATCCTTGAAGATTTTTTTCAGCGCGTCCAAAGTGAGGGTCACCCCCTCAAGCGCGGGGCTGTCCGGGCCGTTCTCGTCCCGGATGGACTCCACAGCCCGCTCCAGGTTGTCCGCCACCGTGAGCAGCTCTTTGAGCAGGACCTCGTTGGCGAACTTTTTGAAGTCCGACATTTCCCGGGCCGCCCGCTTTTTGTAATTCTGAAATTCGGCGGACAGCCGCTGAAGACGATCAAAGGCGTCGTTCCCGTCTTTTTTCATGTCTTTCGGGCCTTCATCCCCCGGTTTTTCATCCTCTTTCTTTTCAGAGTCTTTCGCGGGGTCAAGGCCCTTCGGGTCCTTTTCCTTCCCCGGGGAATCTTTCGGTCCCGGGTCTTTCGGGGTCTTCCCGTCTTCTATTTTGATATCCATCTCATCCATTTAACTCTCATCCGCTTAATTCTTATCCCCGATGATCCAGGTCGATTCTTCATTGTCGTTTGCTTGCGTAAAAAATAATACTGCAAAAGACAATGTCAAGGCCGCCCGGCGCCGCGGCCGCGCCTGGGCGTTTATTTTTTTTTGTATGTCTTAAGAATCTTATCAATGATGAAAGAGGTTGACATCCCGGGGACCAGGGGAATGCTTAAGGTCTTTCCCCCGGTTTTTTCCATGATGTCGGCGCCGACGATGGCGTTTGGGGCCCAGTCCCCGCCCTTGACCAGGACATCCGGCCGGACGGCGTTGATCAAATTCCAGGGGTCGGGCTCGTCAAAGGCCGTGACAAAATCCACGCACGCCAGCGCCGCCATGACCCGGGACCGATGCTCCAGGGGAACGATGGGCCTTTCAGGCCCCTTGATTTCCCGGACCGAGGCGTCGGAATTCAGACCCGCCACCAAAACGTCTCCCAGGGACCGGGCCGCCTCCAGGCACGCCACATGGCCCGAGTGAACGATGTCAAAGCATCCGTTCGTGAAAACGATTCGTTTCTTTTGTTTTTTAAGCCCGGCCACCGCCCGGGCCAGGGCCTCGCGATCCAGTGTTTTTTTTAACGTCATCCTCTCTCTTTCCCCCCGGTCCCCGTCATACAGACGGCATGGCCCGGGCCAGCGTCAGGGCGTCCACCCCGGCCGCGCCCTCCTTTAAAAGAGCCCGGGCGCACTCGTCCAGGGTGGCGCCTGTGGTGTAAACATCGTCCACCAGAAGAACCCGTCTGCCCCGCGCCCGGGAGGCGTCAGTCACAAAAAAGGCGTTTTTCACGTTTCGCCGTCTTTCCTTCCGGCTCAGACCGGTCTGCGGGCTCGTTTTTCTCCTTCTTTCAATGACAAAGGGCGAGACGTCCGGGGCCGGATTTCCAAATCCCCCCCGGGCCATGAAAAGGGGCCAGTCCTTCACCAGGAGAAAAGACTGGTTAAACCCCCTTTCCCGAAGCCGCTTCGGGTGAAGGGGCGCGGGAACGATCATATCCACAGGCCGGCCGGCCCAGGCGCTTTGAAAAAAAAGAAACAGCGTCCGGGAAAAGGGACGGGCCAGCTCGGTCCGGCCCCGGTATTTAAAGGAGTGGACGGCTTTTTTAAGCGGCCCGGAATAAATCCCGCAGGCCCGGGCCATGTCAAAGCGTTTGGGGCGCGCCAGGCATTCCCCGCACACGTGGTCGTCTCCCGCCGGGGTCGGGAACACGGCGCCGCAGGCCGGGCAAAGGGGGGAGCGGGCCGGGGAAAATCCCCGGGCGCATTCGGGGCATAGGCATTCCGCCGCGCTTTGCGCGAAAAAACGGGCCGCGTCAAAGCGCCCGTTTTCGGCCGGTCCGGTTTCCCGGGCCGGGTCCGGATCGGGGTGAAAAAAACGCCCGCACGACAGGCATCTGGGGGGAAACACGGCCCGGGCCAGGGCGTTCGCCGCCATTTGGGCCGCGCGTCCGGCCTTTTTTTTCCATTCCCCGGCCGGTCTCAATCCCCCGGACCTCCTGGACGCCCGGCCGCCTGATACAAAATCACGGCGGCGGCGGCCGAGGCGTTGAGCGATTCCACCGGCCCGGCCATGGGAATAAAGACCAGGCGGTCACAATTTTTTTTCACCAGGGGTCTGAGGCCCTTTTCCTCCCCGCCGATGACCAGGGCCGTTTTCAGGTCCCATTCCGTGGAAAAAACAGACTCGGCGCCGTCGGCGGCGGCTCCGAACACCCAGAAGCCTTTCTTTTTAAGCGTTTGGATGGCGCCGGCCATATTGGGCGCCCGGGCCAGGCGGATATGCTCCAGCGCCCCGGCCGAGGCCCGGGACACCGACGGCGAAGGACCCGCCGAGCGGTCCCGGGGAATGACGACGCCGCGGGCGCCGGCGCAAAGGGCCGTCCTTAAAATGGCGCCCAGGTTGTGGGGGTCCACAATCTGATCCAGCAGCACAATCAGCGAGCGTCCCGCCCGGTCCCCGGACGCGGCCAGCTCCCCGAAGTCCGCCAGGGGATAGGGCCCGGTCTCCAGACACACCCCCTGGTGGAGGCGGGTTTGGCAGGCCCGGGCCAGCTGGTCCGGCCCGGCGGCCTTTGCCGGGACTTTCTTTTTTCCGGCCAGCGACAGGATGGGCGCCAGACGCCCGGCCGCCCTCTTTTTTTCAAACCAGAGCCGGTGAATGTCCCGCCTGCCCGCCGCCAGCGCCTCCCGGACGGAATGGATGCCCCAAAGCGTCTCCATTTTTATTTTCCCGTTTGGATTTCCTGTGTGTGGTTTCGCCCGCGATAGCGCAAAACCGTGTCCTCAAGCTCCCGAAACGCCCGGTCCAGGCGGTCGTTGACGATGACATGCCGAAAATTTTTCCCGACCTCCATCTCCTTTTCGGCGATGGCCAGCCGCTTTTCCATGTCGGCGGAGGTCTCCGTGCCCCTTGACTCAAGGCGCTCCTTAAGCGTCTGAAGGGAAGGCGGCATAATGAAAATGGCCACGCAAAAGGGATAGCGGCGGCGCATCTGAAGCGCCCCTTTGACATCGATGTCTAAAAGCGCGTCCCGGCCCGCCGACAAATGCCCTTCGATCAGCTCGGCCGATGTGCCGTAATACTCGCCGTAAATCTCTTCCCATTCGGCCCAGAGGTCCCGCTTGATTTTTTCTTTGAACGCCGCTTTGGATATAAAATGGTAATCCACGCCGTCGGTCTCATTGGGCCGGGGTTTTCGGGTGGTGTGGGAAATGGAGAACGCCATATCGGGAAAGCGTTTTAAAAGGGCCCGGCACAAAGTGGTCTTGCCGGTCCCGGACGGCGCCGACACCGCGAACAGACAAGCGGAGCCAAAAGGGGTTTTTGGGCTTTCAGGGGGCATGGGATCAGTCCGGATCGTTTTCTTTCAGGTTTTCAAATCGATGGGACATGGTTTCCACCTGGATGGCCGAAAGCGCCACGTGGTTGCTGTCCATGACAATGACCGACCTCGTTTTTCGACCCTGGGTGGCGTCCACCAGGCGGCTTCCTTTTTTTGCCTCGTCCTTCATGCGCTTCATGGGCGCGGAGTGGGGGGAAATGATGGCCACCACGCGATGGGCCGCCACCGAATTCCCGAAGCCGATGTTTAAAAGACGCTGTTTCATACGCTTGCCCTGTTCCTATTCCACATTCTGGACCTGCTCCCGAATTTTTTCCAGCTCGGATTTGACCTCCACCGCCGTCCGGGACGCCTCCAGGCTCCCGGTTTTGGAGGCGATGGTGTTGATCTCCCGGCCCAGCTCCTGGACCAGGAAATTCAGTTTTCGGCCGGACGCCCCTTCGGCGTTGAGAATCTCCCGAAACTGTTCGATATGGCTTTGGATTCTTGTGATCTCTTCGGAAATGTCGCTTTTGTCGGCCAGAAACGCCGCCTCCTGGCAGATCCGCCCGGGATCAATCTCCACAAGCCCGCCGGCCAGACTGGACACGCGCCGCTCCAGACGCTTCCGGTAATGGGGAAGCATGGCCGCCGATTCCCGGCCGATGGCCTCCATCCGGGACTCGACGCCCTCCAGGCGCTCTAAAAAATCCCGGCGGACGCATTCCCCCTCGGTCCGGCGCATGGCCGCGAAATCCGCCAGCGCCCTTTCCACGCACGCCCGGGCGTCTTTTTCAAAGGCGTCCATGTCTATTTCCGGCTCGGCGGGCCGGATCACATGGCCGTTTTTTAAAATCAGGTCTGTTTTTAAAATCAGATCCAGGGTGATGTCATCCTCAAGGCCCAGCAGGGCCTTTAATTCCAGGCACGCCCGATGAACGGCCCGGGCCCTGGGCGCGTCGATTTCAAGCCGGTCCGTCTCGCCCCGGACATCCTCCAGCGCCAGGGACGCCTCCACGCGACCCCTGGACGCTTTTTTTGAAATCGCCTTTCGAATCCATTCCTCCAGCCCGGAAAGCTCCCGGGGCAGGCGAAGGGACAAATCAAAATTCCGGCCGTTCACCGACCGGATCTCCACTGAAAGGGCGACGCCCCCGCTGACGGTTTCGGCCCTGGCAAAGGCCGTCATGCTCATGGTCATGTGGTGTTCTCCCGGCTGGATGTGAAACGAAACAACGCGACTCTCTCCCGGAACAACCCCTTACACGAAAACGCCCCAAAAGTATAGCGGGAATTTACAAAATCACAGATCCATTCCTTCACGCGCCATCTCCACAGACTCCACGCCGGCCAGAGCCGTCTGATTTTTCTTTAAATAATCATAGGCTTTTCTTTCAACGGCCTCCAGGAACCCGTCGTCATGCCCGGGGTCGTGGTGAAACAAAACCAGCCGGGGGACGCCCGCCGCCGAGGCCATCTTGAGCCCCTCTTTCCACGTGGAATGCCCCCAGCCTTTCCGCGAGGGAAGGCCGCCGATCCCCTCGTATTCCTCCTCCGTGTACTGGGCGTCGTACAAAAGAATGTCCGCGCCCATGGCCAGCTTTCTTAAACGCTCATCCGGCGGCTCCCCGGGGGTATGCTCGGTGTCGGTGGCGTACACAAAGGTTTTGCCGGAGCTTAAATCTTCGATGCGGTATCCCAAAGAGATGTCCGGATGGTTGAGCCGGGCGTGGTCCACATGGGCCACGACGTCGGGGCCCGATCGAATCTCCACGGGATTTTGAAAGGGAAGAAAGGAAATCGAGGCCCCCATCTCCTTCATTTCCACCGGAAAATTGGGAGACTTCATTCCCCTTTCAAACAGCCCCTTCAAACCCCGACTGAGGTCCTGATGCTCATAGATTCTCAGGCGGTTCCCCGGGACATAGGCCGGGGTGAAGAAGGGAAATCCCTGGATATGGTCCCAGTGCATGTGGCTCAGAAAAAGATGGCCGTCAAAGGCCCGGCCGGTTTGGGCGATATGATCCCCCAGGACCCGGATTCCCGTGCCGGCGTCAAAGATGACGAACACATCGTCAAACCGGGCCGCCACGCAGCTGGTGTTGCCCCCGTGTCTGACGGTTTTGGGCCCCGGCGTGGGAATGGAGCCCCGGGTCCCCCATATGGTGACGATCATCGCGATTTCCTTTCGCGCCCCGGCGGGCCGTGAAAAAAAGCCCGGCCTCAAGGGCTTAGCCGGTTTGATTCAGTCCACGTCCATGTCGGCCGCGATCCCCTCTTTTTTATAGGGCCAGCCTTTGATCCCGCCCTTCATGGAAACGGCGTTAAAATCCATCTTGGACAGAAACGCCGCCCCGGCCGCGCTTCGTTTGCCGCTCCTGCAATAAACAATATAATCTTTGCCCTGGTCCAGTTCGCCGAAACGCTGCCTGAGCTGATGCAGCGGGATCAGAATGGAGCCGGGTATGTGGGCCTCCTCATTTTCCTCCTCAAAACGAATGTCCAGAAGCTCAACGCCTTGGGAGGTCTTTTCCCTGGCCTCTTCCGGCCCCACCTCAAACAGGCTCGCGCTTGAGATCAGGCGGATATAATCGTCCTTTTCAAGGGTCAGCAGTTTGCCGCCGGTCTTCATTTTCACGGTGGCGTTCCGGGGTTTTCCCGAGACCAGCGCGTCTTCACCAAAGCCGTGGCCGGCGCGCAGGTCACACACCTTTTTGGACTCGTCGCCCACAAACTCCGCCACCCAGACCTCGGCGACTCCCGAATCGATGATATAAAACACGTCGCCGGGATCAAACTGTTTGATCACCTCCTCCCCCGCGGACACCTCCCGGACCTTCAGGGCGTTCACCGTCTCGCAGACGGCCCGGGGAGACAGGCCGCTGAAAACCGGGGACTCGGACAGTTTGTCAATGCGCGAGTTTAAGCCCATGCCCTTTTCGTCAATGACCCGTTTAAGCTCGCTCCAGAAAATGAGGTCATCGAGTTTTTCCTCATCCACGTGATACAAAATGGCCTCCGTGTCCGCGAAAATCTCGATGGGCTCGACGCGCTCAGGCATTCGGAAGGGCGCGTCTTTTCCCGGGGCCGCCTCCAGAGCCGTCTCAGCCCCGCCGGAATCCCGGACGATGGTCCTCCCGGTGACCGGGTACAGGTATTCTTTGCCCTGGGTCCACCGGATGGATATTTTTTCACCTTCCAGCAATTGAAACACCCGGGCCACATTCCGAACGTCCCCTTCTGAAAACTGGAATATAAAGGGTTTAAAAGAAAGCGCATCGCTTTTCATGGGCATCCCTCCGTTTTTTTTGAAAAAGTTAAACGGTCCTTTCGCTCTCCACAAAATACATCTTCATCTCGCCCTTCCCCTTGATGGGCGCCGCCCCCCTTTCCACGCACACAAACTTGTCCCGGACCAGCAAGTGGGTCGCCTCCGAGATGTTGATTTTCATGGGCTCGGAATGGCTCTCCATCCTGGAGGCGGTGTTGATGGCGTCGCCGAACACATCGTAGATATACTTTTCGGTTCCCACAATGCCCCCGGCCACCTCGCCGGAATGAATGCCGATCCTGATTTGCCATTTCATTCCGGAAGACGCGCCGCTCTCTTTGAGCCATTCGATGATCCGAAGGGCGGAGCGGACGATATTTTCAGCGTGGCGCTCGTTTTCCCGGTGCATGCCGCAAACGGCCAGGTAGGCGTCCCCGATGGTTTTGATTCTTTCGCACCCGTTCTTTTTGATGGTTTGATCAAAAAAGGTGAACATCCGGTTCAGCTCCCCGATCAGGGATTTGGGCTTGAGGGTGGAGGAAAGCTTGGTGAATCCCACCACATCCGAGAAAAAGACCGTGACGTTTTTGTAAAAACGCGGCTCGGTTTTGCCGTATCTTTTCAAATCATCGGCCACCGCCGCCGGCAAAATATTGAGCAGCAGCTTTTCGGATTTCTCCTGCTCCTCCTGGATGATGCGATTTTTTTCAATAATCTCCCGGGTCCGCTCCTCCACCTTTTTCTCAAGATTGTGGGCGTAGTCGTTGATGCGCTTCATCATTTCATTGAAGGAAATGGTCAAATGCCCGATCTCGTCCCTGGCCATGACCTCCACCGGATGGTAAATCTTTTCGCTGGTGATGCGCTGGATGCCCCCCAGCAGGTAATTGAGGGGAGAGAAAATGATCTTTTTGAAAAAAATCCGGGTGATCACGATGATGGACGTGATCAGAACCACCATGGTCAGAAAATAAAACAAAATGGCCTTTTGCTGTTTTCGCGCGGTGGGCAGGCGGGAAAAATAAATCCTCACCTTGCCGATCCTCTCATCGGTGGGCCGCCATATGATGTCCTGCTCCCTGGAAAACACGCCCTTGACGGCCCCGGGGGATTCAAGATTCGCCAGGACCCCCTTGTCCCCGCTTTGATACAGCGCGGCTCCCCCCTCGTCAAAAGCCGCCACCGCGGCGATCTCGCTGTCCTCGGCCATGACGTCGCACATCTGCCTCAAATGGTCTTCGTCAAAATCCCAGAGAGATTTTTCAAGGATTCCCACCGCGATCTTGACGGACAGGTCCGCTTTTTTTTCCAGCTCGTCCCTCAAAGCCGACGACTGAAAAAACACGCTCATCCCCCCCACCACGGCAAAAATCAGGATAATGGACGGGATAAAAATTTTAAAGAGCTTGGTCTGGATTCTCTCCTTTTTCTCAATCTCCACGTCCCGGATGATGCCCTTTTCCCCGGGCGCCCTCTCCTCATCCTTATGGATCTGTTTAAAAAAATCGCATTTCACGCATGTTTTGCGCTTCTGGGCGAAGGTGCCCTGGGTCTGGCCCCCGCACAGGGTCCCGGCCACGGCCCAGCAGACCCTTCCTCCGCAAACGCCGCCGTTGATGCCGTCGAAGGATTCATCCACAGCGGCCTTGCACACCCCCAGCTCATCGGCCTTGGCTCCCCCGGGCTCCCGTCCGCACTTCAGGTATTCCCAGCAGTTTATTTTGGAGTCTTCCATCTTGTCAGGGTCTTCCCTCTTACTCAAACCACCACCCCTTCTCCATCTTCGGGACATCCGGGGAAAGGGTCCGGTTCTTTAATTCAAACAGCCTTCGGTTTTTAAGATCGGCCCGGCGGATAAGGGAGCGATGGTATTTCATAAAAAGGGCCTTGAAGGTTCCGTCCGAAAGGGCCTTTTTAAGCCCGGCCTCGACCCGCTTCGCCAAAGAGACGTTTTTTTTGTTCACGAAATAATAGACCGGGTAGTCGTAATAAATCCCCGTTTTGGGCTCCACCACAAGATCGGGATACCGGTCCTTTCTTTCCTCCACCTCCCTCCAGGCCTCGTTGATTCCCCGGGGAAAGTAGTCGAACCGGCCCGCCGAAAGCATTTTAAACAGATTTTCATAATTGACGGTTCCATACACCGGAAGCTGGTTGGACTCCAAAATCTCCATATCGGCCCATTGGCTTCCAAAACCCGCTTTGTATCCGGTTTTCAATTGCTCCAGGGTTTTGATTTTGGAAAAACTCTCAAGCTTGTCTTTTCGGATGATAAACACCCTGTGCCCCAAAAGGCCCTGGAGAAGGGGGACCCGAACAGGCAAAAAGGCCGCCTCCCTCTCTTTGTTGGCGGCCAGAAAAGCGATGTCGACTTTCTTCCCGGCGGTCAGAAAAGCCAGGCCCCTTTTCTGGGTCATGCGGTTTTTCACCGGCTCCAGAACATAGGGGCCCGAGGTCTTTTCCATGGCCAGCCGCAACAGATCCACATGGTAGTCATAGCGGCTGTCGGTTTGAAAAAACTTGATGGAAACAGGCGCCGAAAACGCGACGGAACTCAGGCTGACCAGCATGATCGCCGCCACCCGGAAAAACATTCTCTTCATTCTGTCGTCCTCGCTTTTTTAAAACCCACGGCTCATTTTTTTAATTCTTATTTTTAATATGAACATCACTATATCATCAAAGGCGGCCCCATAGTCAACCCAAAACCTGATTTTATTCCATTATCCTGATCCGCCCGAGAATGGAGCCGAGCCGGTTTCCGGACGCGAAACCCTTGACAGAAGAGGAAGAAAAAGATTATTTTTAAAGCCGCCGAGATTTTTCATGAAGAACGTAAAAAAGCCGGGACGTTTCCAAATGACAATAAAAGGGGATGAGACATGAAATCGGTTGAGCTGTTCGCGGGCGGAGGAGGCTTGGGGCTGGGGCTGGGGCTGGCCGGGTTTGAGCCGGCCGTTGTCATCGAATGGGACAAATGGGCCTGCGACACAATCAGACAAAACCGGAGACAGGGGTATCCCCTGGTGAAAAACTGGAAAATCTTTGAAGGCGATGTCCGGGATTTTGATTATTCCAGCTTGGAAAACGTGGATATGGTCTCCGGCGGCCCTCCCTGCCAGCCTTTTTCATTGGGCGGAAAACACCGGGCGAACAAAGACAAACGGGATATGTTCCCCGTCTCTGTCGGCGTGATCCGAAAACTTCAGCCCAGGGCGTTTGCGCTTGAAAATGTCAGAGGCATCACACGTCCGTCCTTTGCCAATTATTTCCAATATATACTCCTTCAGCTTTCCTATCCGGAAGTCAAAAAAAAAAAACAGGAGTCCTGGACCGACCATCTGTCGAGGCTTGAGCGGCACAAAACCTGCGGCGGGAAAACGCGCGGGCTTGAATACAACGTCATCGCAAGGGTCTTGAACGCGGCGGACTACGGCGTGCCCCAGCGCCGGGAGCGCGTGTTCATTGTCGGATTTCGCCGGGATCAAAAACTTCGCTGGAGCTTTCCAAAGGCGTCCCATTCCCTTGACGCCCTGCTGTATGAACAGCATGTCACTGAAGAATACTGGGACCGGCATGGCGTGGCGTCCAAAGACCGGCCGGCTCCCCCGCGCCGCCTGAAAAAAATAAAAGACCCGGGCCAGAGGCGGCTGCCCGGCATGGGGGAAAAATCCTGGCGCACGGTAAGAGACGCCATCGCCGGAATGCCCGATCCACGAAGCGACGAGTCCCGGAAATTTTTTAACCATCGCTTTCAAAGCGGCGCCCGCGCATACCCGGGACACACCGGAAGCCCGCTGGATATGCCCGCCAAAACCCTGAAAGCAGGTGATCATGGCGTTCCGGGCGGGGAAAACATGATGGCTCTCCCGGATGGAGCCGTCCGATATTTTACGGTGAGAGAATCCGCCAGATTGCAGACCTTCCCCGACGGATACCGGTTTCACGGCTCCTGGACGGAAACCATGCGCCAACTGGGAAACGCCGTGCCGGTTTCCCTGGCGCGCGTGGTGGGATCAAGCATAGCGGCCCAGCTTGTGGCGGCAAAGGAAAACCAGATTAAGAATCGACAAATGAATGAATAAGCAAACGCCATACAATCCCCTGGATAAGGCCAATCTTGGAGAAAGCGTCGCGGACGCGCTTTTGCGGAAACCTCAAATCCGTTTAAGCGATGTCAAACGGTTCGCCGGGGCCGGCATCTATGCGGTGTATTTTGGGGGCGATTTCCCCCCTTATGCCCCGATTTCCTCAAAAGGAAACGGAGAAATCCCCATTTATGTGGGAAAGGCGGTCCCGCCAGGCGCCAGGAAAGGAGGGTTCGGATTAGACGCGGACCCAGGGGCCGCCCTCTATAAACGGCTCAAAGAACATTCCGAAAGCATTGAGCAGGCGGCCAATATAAATCCGGATGACTTTTCATGCCGCTATCTGTCGGTTGATGATATCTGGATTCCATTGGGGGAGGCTTTGCTCATCGCAAAATTCTGCCCGCTGTGGAATAAAATCATTGACGGATTCGGAAATCATGATCCCGGAAAAGGCCGATACAAGCAGGCGCGCTCAAGATGGGACACCCTCCACCCCGGTCGATCATGGGCCATAAAATGTCAGACGCGCTCTGAAAACGCCGACCAAATCATCACGGAAGTGGAGGAATTTCTAAAAGGCTTCGAACCAAACTAAGCCCCCCTTCTTTTCACGCGCCCTTTCGCAGGTTCCCGAAGCCGGGCCTACTCAATAAAAAACCGCCACGCGCAGAACCACTCGTCGGGATGATCGTCCGGCGGGCAGCCCACGCATTCCGTCCGGATCCGGGGGTCCACCGCTTCGGCGAACCGGGTGTATTCCACCACGCCGCCGGATTTGCAGGGATAATCGTCCATGTTTTTGCGTTTCCGGGCCGCCTGAACCCGGCAGTTGACCATTTTAAACACAATGGCGTTTTCCCCCTCGTCCTCAATGGTCTGCTCGTTGATCACCGCGTACATCCGAAAGCCCAGGGCCTTTTTCAAAGCCGGCAGGCCGCCGTTGTCGCCAAGACCCAGAAGCCGTTTGATCCTCCCGGCCTCAAAGGGCGAGAAATAGCCCCAGCATGTGTCATTGCACCGCTTGGCGTCGAACATGCCGAATTTTTTCTCCACCGCCTGAAACCATATGCCGTCGTTGGCCAGCCAGTTGACGGCCAGGCTCTTGATCAGCTCCATGCGCCTGTCCCGGGGCATGTCCAAAAGCGCCTCCGGAACCCCGTCTTTCACCGGAAAACCCAGGGTTTTCCCTAAGCGGGTCAACTGATTTTTCATGCTGGCGTTCCAGACCTCCTCCTCCAGCTTAAGCGCCCGCTCCAGACCCAGCTGGTGGGACGCCTCCCCGAACCACATGCCGTAGTGCATGACAATGCCCCTGAACGAGTCCAAAATCATTTTAAGGACCACCTGGTCGTCCGATTCGCCGATGGGGTTCGCCTCGTGTGTCATAGGGTTTCGCTCCTTTCCTTTAAGATATTTTTTTTGAGGGTTTTCCAAAACCCCTCCACCTGTTTTCTCGTCTCCTCAACCGTTCCCCGGTTGTCGATCACAAAATCGGCGTGGGCGATCTTTTCATTGATGGGAAGCTGGGATTTTAAAACGCGCCCGGCCTCCTCAAGGGTGATTTGGTCCCGTTCGGCCAGGCGCCTGGCCTGCATGCGGGGCGGGATGTGAACCAGAAGGATATTGTCGAACATATCCATCATGCCGGACTCAATTAAAAGGGGGACGGCCATCTGGATGACGGCCCCGGGATGTTTTCGGGCCAGACGCCCGGCCCAGACCGCCGATTCCCTCAATATGGCCGGATGGGTGAGGCTTTCGAGTTTTTTTCTTTTTTCAGGATCGGCAAAGACAATGGCGCCGATTTTTTTTCGATCCAGAACACCGCCGGGCGTCAGGACCCCTTTGCCGAAAAGCGCCACGATGGACTCAAACGCCTCGGTTCCCGGCTCCACGACCCGACGCGCCGCCACATCCATGTCCACCAGGGGGGCGCCCATCTCCTCCAGCATGGCGCACACAGTGGATTTTCCGGAGGCCACGCCCCCGGTGACCCCCAGGGCCAGCGCCGCGCCGGTTTTTTTGAATATGTCCCGGTCATGTCTCATCGGGATTCACCTATATACCCATTTCATTGATCCTGCAAGCCGGAAGGAAAAAAAACTAAAAATCATTTTTTAGTTGAGTGATTTTTAAGTCTATGATACCTCAAAACCTGTCTTTCAACCCGACTTCTTTCCAAATCAGCCCCCAGGGGCCGGACAATTCCGCGCAAAAACACACGCCGAGGAGGGAAAATGGCCGCGAAATCAAAATCCGCCACACAACTGTATTTCACCAAAGAACATGAGATGGTCCGCAAATCCGTGAGGGAGTTTGTGGAAAAAGAGATCAATCCGTTCATGGATGAATGGGAGGAGCAAGGCCAGGCCCCGCTCCATGATCTGTTTAAAAAAATGGGCGACCTGGGTTTTTTGGGCATTCGCTACGACGAAAAACACGGGGGGCAGGGGCTTGACCACTGGCACGACACCGCCTTTCTGGAAGAGCTGGGGCGGATCAAAGGCGCCGGGGTGCCCACCGCCATCGCCGTCCAGACCCACATGGCCACCCCGGCCATCGCCGAGTTCGGAAGCGATTATTTAAAGGAGACATATCTCAAGCCGGCCATCGCGGGGGACATGGTGGCGGCCATCGCCGTGACCGAGCCCGGCGCCGGATCGGATGTGAGCGCCGTTCAGACCACGGCGAAAAAAGAGGGCGATTCTTTTGTGATCCACGGCTCCAAAACCTACATCACCAACGGAACCCAGGCCGACTTCATCACCCTTCTGGCCCGGACCAGCGACGACCCCGGCTACCACTCCTTCGGTCTTTTTGTGGTCCCCACCCATCTGCCGGGATTTTCGGTGAGCCGGAAACTGAAAAAAATGGGCCTTAAAAGCAGCGACACGGCCGAGCTTTTTTTCGACGGAATCAAAATCCCTGGAAAAAACATCATCGGAAAGATGGGAGAGGGCTTCATCTACCAGATGATGCAGTTTCAGCACGAGCGCTTCACGATTTTGCCCATCGCCTACGTGGCGGCGGAGGAGATCATCAACATCACGGTGGAGCACATCCGGAAGCGGGTGGTTTTCGGAAAGCCGCTGATCGCCAAACAGGTCCTGCGGCACCGGCTGGCGGACTGGCAGACGGAAATCGAGTGCCTGCGCCAGCTGACCTACCACATCGTCCGGATGAAAGAGGCGGGCCTGGACGCCACCCGGGAAATATCCATGGGCAAACTCCACGCGGCCCGGGTCACCCAGGAGGTGGCCGACGGCTGTCTCCAGATGCACGGCGGGCTGGGCTTCATGGATGAGACCCTGGTGTCGCGCTTCAGCCGGGACATGCGCCTTTTCTCCATCGGCGGCGGGGCGGACGAAGTGATGAGGGAAATCATATGCAAAACGCAAGGTTACTCGCGTTGACAGGGGAAAAGAAAAATGGGAAAATGGATGGACGGATACTTGGAGAAGCTCGACGCCAACCAAAGGGAAAACCTGGCGGGCGGCGGGCCTGAGCGCGCGGAGGTCCAGCGCGGCCTGGGAAAACTTTCCGCAAGGGATCGCATTGAGCGCCTGATGGACCCCGGGACCTTTGAGGAGATCGGGTCCGTGACCCGGGAATTCCGCATGGGTCTGGACACCGAGGAAAAGCCCAGCCCCGGGGACGGCGTGGTCATGGGCTTCGGCCATATCGACGGCCGGCCGGCCATGGTCTATTCCCTGGATTTCACGGTGATGTCCGGCGCCGTCGGCGACCAGGGGGTCTGGAAAATCGCGGAGCTGACCCGAATGGCCGGGCGCCAGCGCATTCCCCTGGTGGGAATATTCGACTCGGCGGGTTCCCGGCTGGGATTCAAAGACGGCCACACCGGGCTCAACGGCCTGGGACGGCTGATCCGGAACTATTCCGTTTATTCAGGCGCCATTCCCCGGATCGCCCTGGTCCTGGGGCCATGCGTCGGCCCCCTGGCCCAGGTCCCGGTTCTGTCCGATTTTTTGATCATGAACCGAAACACGGGTTTTTTATGGCTGGGGGGGGACGCCCGGTCGGACGAGGCGGGAAACGCCGATTTTCACATGGGAAAAAGCGGCCAGTGCGACTTTGCGGCCGAAAGCGACGAAGAGGCCATTGACCTGGCCAAACGGCTTTTGGAATTCATCCCGGGAAACTGCCGGGAAAAACTCCCGGTCAAAAAGCCCAAAGACGACCCGGACCGGACATCCGACGAGCTTCTGGACGTGATGCCGGAAGACTCCCGGTTCACCTACGACATCCGGGAGATCATCCATCGCGTGGTGGATGACGGAGAATTTTTTGAGCTCAAAGAGGACCACGCCCCCAACATGGTCGTGGGTTTCGCCCGCTTTGACGGAATTCCCGCCGGCGTGGCCGCCTGCGACCCCGATGAGCTCAGCGGCATCATGGAGCCGGATTCCGCCGACAAGTATGAGCGCTTCATCATGTTTTTAAACGCCTTCCACATCCCTTTGGTCACCCTGTCGGACACCCCGGGGTTCGCGCCGGGGGACAAGTGGGAGCGCATGGGGGTCATCCGGCACGGCGCCAAAAACCTTCACGGCTACTCCCATTTGACCATTCCCAAAATCACCATCGTGCTCAGGCGCTCCTACGGGGGCTCCAACATTGTGCTGGGATGCAGCGGCATGGGGCCGGATTTCATCTACGCCTGGCCCACGGCGGAATTCGCGCCCACAGGTCCCGAGTCCATCGTGGAGGCCGTGTTCCACAAGGAGCTGAAAAAAGCCGAAAAAGAGGGGAAATACGACGAAGTGTACGAATTTTTCCTCAATATTTTAAAGGAGTATTTCAGCGTCATGAAGATGGGGAAAACCTTCACCACTTACTACACGGTGCATGAGGTCATCGATCCCCGGCAGACGCGGCCGAAAATCATCCGGGCCCTTCGGACATGCATGGGAAAAAAAGAGGAGCTGCCTGAAAAAAATCGTTTCATCAAACCGGCCTGAAAAAAACCGGCCCCATCCCAAGCTTTTTTACGAGTTTATGATAAAATGAGGTGAATAAAAATGGGCGAACGAATGCGGAAAGCCTTGGAGAAATACCATCAGATTCACGAAAAAAACCGCCTGGGCGGCGGCGTCGAGCATATTGAGCGGCAGCATAAACGGGGCAAGCTCACGGCCCGGGAAAGGATTGATCTTTTAATCGATCCCGGCACATTCAACGAGCTGGGCGCCTTTGTGGGCACCACTTCCACGCGCATCGACGGCCGGGTCCCCGAGGCCCCCTGCGACGGCGCGGTGTGCGGAACCGCCATGATCCACGGCCGGCCGGTCATGATCCATGCCAGCGATTTCACCGTCCTGGGGGGATCGGCCGGGGTCCAGCATCTGATGAAATTCGCAAAGCCCCTGGAAATGGCGGCCCGGTGGGGGATTCCCATGATCAACCTCCTGGACTCGTCCGGGGGAAGGCTGGGGTACGAGGACGTGGCCATGGCGGACGTGGAGTGGCATTTTAAACTGGAGTCCATGTATTCAGGCGTCATCCCCCAGATCACCATCCTGCTGGGGCCGTGCATCGCGGGCGGGGCCTATCTTCCCACCCTGTCCGATTTCCTGTTCATGAGCCGGATATCCGCCACCATGTGGCTGGGAGGGCCTCGCCAGACCCAGGCCGCCACCTCGGAAAAATTCGACGCGGACATCGGAAAGGCAGACTACCACATGCGGCTGAGCGGAACCTGCGACGTGGTGGGCGAAGACGACCCGGAAACCATCCAAAAATGCCGGGAGCTGATGTCCTACCTGCCCGACAACCACAGGCAAAAGCCCCCGGCGCTTGAGCGCGGCCCCGAAAGCGGGCCGGACCACGCCCAGAAAATCATGGACATCTTCCCGGACGACTTCGACGCGCCCTACGACATGAAAGAGATCATCAAACTCATCGTCGATGACGGGAAATTTTTTGAAATCAAAGACGACTACGCCCCGAGCCTTGTGGCCTGTTTCTGCCGGCTCGGCGGACGCGCGGTCGGGATCGTGGCCAACAACCCGGCCTTTGACGGCGGAATGCTGGAGATCAACGTCTGCGACAAATACTACCGTTTTCTCCAGGTCCTGGACGCCTACCGCATTCCCCTGGTGTGCCTCGTGGACACGCCCCCCATTGTGCCCGGGGAAGAGGAGGAGGCCAAAGGGCTTTTGCGCCACACGGGAAAAATAACGGACGTGTACGCCACGGCCTCCATTCCGAAAATCACCGTGGTCCTTCGGCAGGCTTACGCCGACGCCGGGGGGCTTATCATGGGCGTGCCCAAGAGCATGGGCTCGGACCTGGTTTTCGCCTGGCCCACCGCCCGTTTCGCGGTGGAGGGCTCCACGTTTGACTGCGCGACATTTTATGGAAAAGGCGTGGAAGAAAACGCCCTGGAGGCCTACATGCGGCGATCCCGGGAAAAGGTGGATGTGTATGACGCGGCCCGAAGCTGGTCGGCCCAGGTGGTGGACGAGATTATTCCGCCCGGCGACACCCGAAAAAAAATCATCGACGCCTTAAGGCTCACGGAAAGCAAAAAAGAGACCCCGCCCGACCGGTTAAAGGGCCACAGCGCGGCGCCGGTTTAGGTTTGACGACATCGTAAAAAATCCGATCTACTGCGTTGCGGCGTTTTTTTGTTCGTTCGGCATACTGGGTATCGCCTCGCTCATTTAAAAACCACCACGCCTTGTAGCTTAAATTT